>CAYNOA010000140.1:0-2077 GCA_964398695.1 uncultured Enterococcus sp.
GGTGATTAATACCGCTTTGTTTGGCTCCTTAGCCATTGGCTTAATGATTAGCTTTGTCTTCATTGCTTTCCCACAAGAACTTTTACGGTTTATGAACTTAGATGCCCAACTGGTTGCTATCGGGAGTCACTACTTACAAATTTTTGGTGGTAGTCTAGTCGTTTCGGCATTAACGGCCGTTATTGTTGCTATTTTAAGAACTCACGGACACACCCAACCCGCCTTATTGGTTCCCATGACGGCTAGTATTTTATCGGTTGTCGGCAATTATTTCGTCCTTTATCAACCCTTGGGCTTACCAAGTTTTGGCGTTAGTGGCCTAGCTTTTTCGAGTGTGGTTGGTAATTCGATTGGGTTAGTGATTTCCATTTATTTATTAAAACACTACATCGGCTTTTCAATTTTATCATTACGCCTAAAAAATATTTCTTGGCCAATTTTAAAGTCCATCTTAACTTATGGTTTGCCTTCTTCCGGTGAATCCCTGTCTTATCAAGGCGCACAAGTTGTTGTAACCATGATTGTGGCTTCTTTAGGTTCGAGTGTCTTGATTGCAAAATCTTATATTAGTGCGATTACACAATTTGTCTATTTGATTGCGGCAGCCATTAGTCAAGGCAATCAAATTATGATTGGACGAAATGTTGGGGCCGGCCAATTTGATCGTGCCTATCAACGTGGTATGCGCACAATGGTGATTGGCGTTACAACTTCCTTAGTCATTTGTATCTTGACTTATTTATTTATTGAACCAATTATGGGAATCTTTACGACGAACCCTGAAGTTATCCAAATTGCCAAAGAAGTTTTCTTAGTTGAAATTGCTTTAGAAACTACGCGTGCGGTGAACATGATTTTAGTTGGCTCTTTAAATGCCAGTGGTGATGTGAAATTCCCGCTAATTTGTAGCTTGCTTGTTTTGTGGGTCATTAGCCTGCCATTTTCTTATTCACTCGCTATTTGGGGTGGCTTTGGTCTCGTGGGTGTTTGGATTGCTTATGCCATTGACGAAGGATTGCGAGCAGCTCTAATGATTAAACGATGGCGTTCAGGGATTTGGAAATCAAAAGCCGTCGTACATGGTGACGCCAATTATGACGAAGCCCTCGCTTAATTGTAGCATTTACTTATAGTAAAACATCGTTTGCTCATGGTCTGCAAACGATGTTTTTTTGTCATGCTTTTTTTTCAATCGGCTACAAGTCAAAATAATTTCTATTATTTAAAACTCAGGCTATACTAATGAAAAGGAGGATTTTAAATATGAATATTTATCAATTTCACGCAACTTTAGAAGATGGCACCCACTATTCTTTGGAACAAGAAAAAGGAAAAGTTATTTTAATTGTTAATACCGCTTCAAAATGTGGACACACCCCACAGTTTAAAGATCTTGAAGCACTTTATGAAAAATATAAAGATCAAGGATTTATCGTCCTTGGTTTTCCCTCAAATGAGTTTCACCAAGAGTTAGCCACCGGTCATGAAGCTGCGCAAGCATGTCGTTTAAACTATGGTGTGACGTTTCCTATGCATACATTAACGACTTTAAAAGGTGCGCAAGCCGACCCCTTATTTCAATTCTTACAAACTCAAACAACAGGGGATTTAACTGGCGATATCCAGTGGAATTTCACGAAATTCTTAATTGATCGTAAGGGTGAATTTGCAGCCCGTTTTGCTCACCGTACGCCCCCACTCGAACTCGTACCAACTATTGAAGCATTACTAAAAGACTAAATAAAACGAAACTCTAGCAGAAGTCGTAGCTTCAAAAAATAAGCCGAGCACGTTTGTCACAACATCTAAAATAAAAATTAGAGGGTAGATTCATCCGTCGATGAATTTACCCTCTAATCTTAGTAGATTTTAAACTTCACTACTTTGTAAACGGTACATATCAGCATATAAGCCAGCTTGAGCAATTAATGATTCATGTGTTCCTTGCTCCACAATTTTACCTTTTTCTAAAACTAAAATTAAATTAGCATCACGAATGGTTGATAGGCGGTGAGCAATGGCAATGGTTGTGCGACCTTGACGCATATTTTCAAGTCCTGTTTGAATTAAACTCTCT
>CAYNOA010000140.1:2087-3939 GCA_964398695.1 uncultured Enterococcus sp.
CATCAATCGATTCATTGCATCTGTAATTAAACTCTCTGTTTCTGTATCAATATTGGCCGTTGCCTCATCTAGAACTAAAATTTTGGGTTGCGTCACCATCGTTCGCGCAAAAGAAATTAATTGTCTTTGCCCACTTGAATAACTGGCACCACGCTCAATGACCTTGGCGTTATAAGTGTTTGGTAAATCCGCAATAAAAGCATCGGCTTGAACGAACTTAGCCGCGGCTACCACTTCTTCTTCACTTATCGCCGGATTTAACAAACGAATATTATCAGCGACATTGCCATAAAACATGAACGCGTCTTGTAGGACGAGCCCCATCTTTTTACGCAATTCTTCAATAGGAAAGTCACGAATATCTTGGTCATCAATTAAAATTTGGCCTTCTGAAAATTCATAAAAACGCATTAACACGTTAATGATGGAGCTTTTCCCACTTCCAGTATGCCCAACTAGTGCCACCGTTTCACCAGGTTTGGCCACAAAAGAAATTTTGTCTAATACTTTATGTTCCCCATCATAAGAAAAGCTAACTTCACGAAACTCAATTTTTCCTTGAACGATTTCCCCACTTGCTCCTGCATTTTGAGTTGGAGTGTATTGTGTTTCATCAATAATTTTTAATACGCGACTGCCTGCGACCATGCCATCGGTAAAGGTACTTAAAAAATCCATCATTTGCGTCATCGGATTAAAAAAAGCTTGAATATAGGTCACAAAAGCATAAATTAACCCTACCTCTAAGGGCGATTCGAATGCTTTAAAACCAAAGAACGTTAACGCACTGGCTACAGCTAAAGCATACAACAAACTAATCACGGGACCTAGCAATAAAGAGTTGACTTTAATCATTGCGTAACGCGTCGCTAAATACTCATCATTCGTTTTTTCAAATTCCGTTAAAAAACGTTTTTCTTGCCGGAATTGTTGGATGATTTGCATCCCTGAAATCGATTCATTTAATTTCGTATTCAGTTGACTTAATTTTTCACGCATTTGACGATAAATTTTTGAACTAAATCTTTGATAATACCAAATAATTAAACCTAAAATGGGTAAAAATGATAATAACAATAGTGCAATTTGAGCATTAATTTGAAACATGGCAATAAACGAAGAAGTGACCGCTAGCCCTCCCGTTAAAATCATTAAAAAAACGTGCCAAAATTCAAAAAGAGTCTCCGTGTCATTTGAAACTCTGGAAACAATCGCTCCAGCTGGCGTTTGATCAAAGTAACGCATCCCTAATGTGTGAAGTTTTTCAAAGAGTTTCACGCGGATATTTTGATAACTACGTAAAGAGGCATTTGAATACAAATACCATTGAAAGAACCAAATGACTGCCTTTAAAATCGTTCCTAATAGATACAAACCAGCAAAAAACCAAATGATTTGAGTAGTCGCCGTCTTTGGTAGTAAGTAGCGGTCAATTAAGGTTTGCAAAATTCGCGGCAATAAAATATTAATGGTTGCTAAGCCCAGTGAAAACAAAATAGCAATCAAAAAGGTCTTACGAAAAGGTTTGGCATAAGTAAACAAACGTTGAATAATCATTTTTTGCTCTTTTAAGGACAAGGCTTTTGACCACTGTGATTGTTCTTTTTGCATTAATGTTCGCCTCCTTCAATTTTCGCTTCTAATTGTTGTTTATCCCACATTTTGGCGTACCAGCCCTGATTTTCGAGTAATTCTTCATGGGTCCCGCGCTCCACCACTTTACCTTCATCCAAGACTAAAATCTCATCGGCATCTGTAATACTGCTGACTCGTTGAGCGACTATAAAGAGGGTTGTATCTTTTAACTCTTTTGCGATGTTGGCTCTGATTTTACTCTCAGTTTTAAAATCCA
>CAYNOA010000140.1:3949-4617 GCA_964398695.1 uncultured Enterococcus sp.
GATGCTGACGCTTATTTTTTAAATTGGTTAAGATAATTTCTTCCGTTTTGGCATCAACCGCCGATAAAGCATCATCTAAAATTAAAAGTTCAGGCGCCATAATTAACGCACGAGCAATCGATAGGCGTTGTTTTTGACCACCAGATAAGGAAACACCTCGTTCTCCGACCATGGTCTCATATTTGTCTGGAAAAGCTTGAATATCTTGGTGAATGGCTGCAAATTCTGCCGCTTGTTCAACTTTTTCTTGCGCTAATTTTGGATTAATAAATCGAATATTGTCACCGACACTCATCGAAAATAAAAAATGGTCTTGGGGGACATAACCGATTGAAAGCAGTAAGGCATCTAGCGTATAGTTTTTAATTGACTCGCCATCAAACGCAATCACTCCTTGATAGTCATCGTATTGACGCATTAAAAGTTTCAGCAAGGTTGTTTTACCAGCCCCTGTTTTACCAACAATTCCTAAAACTTCCCCTTCTTTTAAAGTGAAATGAATATTCGTTAGTGTATCTGCTTCTTTCTCATCATAAGCAAAATGGTCTAGTGCTACCGAAAGGGTTCCTTTGGCTGGTTGTTTTCTAGCATTAAATGGTTCAACAATATGCGTTTTTTCTTTTAAAATCTGAATGACGCGATCATAACTAGCATTGCCTCGCTCTAAA
>CAYNOA010000140.1:4627-5517 GCA_964398695.1 uncultured Enterococcus sp.
AAACATCGGCCAAACCAACATGCCAATATAACTAACAAAAGTGACTAATTGGCCTACGGTGAGGACCCCATTCATAATAAAACGACCGCCGACTAAAATGGTGAGGACATAAGCCAAGCCAATAATAAGCGTAATGACTGGATCAAAGAGCGCCTCTAAAAAATTGGTGCGTTGATTTTTTTGAATCGATTGAGCGACTTTTTCAGAGAATTCCGCAATGTCTTCTTTTTCTTGACCAAAAGTTTTAATGACTTTCATGCCGGTAATACTTTCTTGCGCTTTGTCATTAATCGCTGAAAAAGCTTCCTGCGATTCTCGAAAGGCATCATGTAATTTTGAGCCTAATACCCGTGAGGCAACAGCTAAAAGCGGTAATGGAATTAAAGCGATTAAGGTTAAACGCCAATCGACAAATAAAATCATTGCTAAAATGGTCATGCCGCCCGTAATAATCGAATCAGCAAAAGTTAAAATACCTGCACCGGCGACATTTTGAATGGCTGATAGATCGTTGGTTGCATGTGCCATCAAATCCCCCGTCCGATGATGTTGATAAAACAAATGATCCATTTGGGTAAAATGCTGATACAATTGGCGGCGCAAGCTACGCTCTAAACGAGCGGCACTTCCCCAAATGTTCACCCGCCAAATAAAACGAAAAACATATTGCGCAACCGCCGATAAAATGAGTAGCCCAATCCAAGACAGCATGTTCTTTAATTCAATTTGCTCTTGAGCAATTTTATCAATAATAATTCCAATTACTTTTGGTGGCACTAACTGAACTATTGCAACGATGATTAACGCGGCCACACCAATGATATAATGTTTTTTTTCTTCTTTAAAAAACCAACTTAACTTCCTAAAAATCGACATTTTTCTCCTCCTTT
>CAYNOA010000141.1:0-5455 GCA_964398695.1 uncultured Enterococcus sp.
CAATTCGTAAGGCTTCTTCTACTTCTTCCCAACCAGCAATCGGCCCTTCAATGGTGGCTGCACCGAGTGTCACTTCGGCGGCTAAATAGGCATCTTGTAGTTTTAAGGAGCTAGCTAAAATCAAATCATGGCCTTTGGTACCCGCAATTTGATTAAAATCACCCGCTAAAATGATTGGATAGGGACTTTGCGCCAAATACGCTTCTGCTTGTTGCCATTCACTTTGAAAGGCGCCATTTTCCCACCAAGAGTGATGCGCACTGGCAAATGTATGTAACTGTCCTTGATACTCCGTGGTCGCACTTAGTAAAATCCGACGACGCGCATCCGTAAAATCATCGCAAGTCGAAACGCGTACGCACGTACTTAAGAGTGGCGTTTTGGAAAATAACGCCAAGCCTTCTTCAAATACTTCATAGCCAATATGACTAAAGGCCCAAGTCCAATAATAATCACAATCCGCAATCTGTAATTTTTCTGCCAAAATTTGGGCGAAATTATCTGCTAAAATCGGAAACGCATCATTGTCTGCGTTGAAACAATACCAATCATCTAAAACGGCATGGTCACCTCCAATGCGTTGATTGACTTCTTGCAAGGCAATCAAATCAAAGTCTTCAGCCACAACCTTTTCAACGAGACGGTCGAGTTTTTCTGCTTGGTCTTCTTCTAACCAACTATGGGTATTTAACGTTAAAATTTTCATCTATCTGCCTACTTCCTTTATTCTCAAATAAATTATAACATAATTTTTTGCCGTTCCCGTGTTTGCCAGGCCTTTCCCAAATTTAGGAATTTTTCCCGCTTAAGCCAAAAGAATTCCGCTTGACTATGCAACCGATTGCGTTTATGATGTAACTATAAATATAGAACATTTGGAGGAGTTAAAATGAAATCGATTCAGCGTTTATTCGAAATAGATCCTTGGAAAATTAAAACCCACCACCTAGATAAAGAAAATCGCCGCTTACAAGAATCTTTGACGAGTATTGGAAATGGTTATATGGGCATGCGCGGTAACTTTGAAGAAAGTTACCGCGGCGATCACCACCTTGGCACCTATTTAGCTGGGGTTTGGTTCCCAGATAAAACCCGGGTAGGCTGGTGGAAAAATGGCTACCCAGAGTACTTTGGTAAAGTCATCAATGCGGTCAACTTTACGGCCATGGCCTTATTCGTAAATGGCCAAGAAATTGATTTGGCGACTATGGACGTCCAAGATTTCTACTTAGAACTGGACATGGAAAAAGGTCTTTTAACGCGCCAATTTACGGTGACGACGGCTGAAGCGACGGTCCAATTTACCTTTGAGCGCTTTTTGAGCGTGGTTAAAAAAGAACTGGCGATGATTCAAATGCAGGCCAAAGTTTTAGCCGGCCAGGCCAAAATTGAAGTGACTTCAAAACTAGATAACAATATTCAAAATGAAGATAGCAACTACGATGAAATGTTTTGGCAACCCATCGCTACCCATGAAACTGCTGGAAGAAGCTTCTTAACGACGCAAACGGTTGCAAACAACTTTGGGATTGAACAATTTACCATCACCGCGAGTATGGCACACAATTTACCGAGCACTCAGACAAGTGTCGATCCCCTTTGCATGAGCCAACACTTTGCCTTTGATTTACAGACCAGTGAACAAGTAACCTTAGAAAAACAAGTCCTCATTGTCACCAGTCGCGATATTGCCCCTGCCCAACAAGTGCAAGTCACCCAACAACTACTAGATAATTTTGGGGCCGATTACGACCAATTAAAAGCCGAACACGTGCAAGCTTGGCAAAAACGTTGGGAACTGGCCGACGTGCTCATTGAAGGCGACGACGCAGCCCAACAAGGCATTCGTTTTAACTTATTCCAACTGTTTGCGACTTATTATGGCGAAGACGAGCGGCTAAACATTGGACCAAAAGGCTTTACTGGTGAAAAATATGGTGGCGCAACCTATTGGGACACCGAAGCTTACGCAGTGCCACTTTATCTTGCTTTAGCCAAACCCGAAGTAACTAAAAACTTATTAAAATACCGCCACAACCAATTGCCACAAGCCAAGCACAACGCACGCCAACAAGGCTTAAAAGGTGCCCTATATCCAATGGTTACTTTTACCGGGATTGAGTGTCACAACGAGTGGGAAATTACCTTTGAAGAAATTCATCGAAACGGTGCGATTGCTTATGCGATTTATAACTATACAAATTACACTGGCGATGATCACTATTTGAAACAAGAGGGCTTAGAAGTTTTAGTGGAGATTGCGCGTTTTTGGGCGGATCGCGTCCATTTTTCAAAACGTACGAATAAATACATGATTCACGGGGTAACCGGTCCGAACGAATACGAAAATAACGTGAATAACAACTGGTATACCAATACCATCGCCACTTGGGTTTTACGCTATACGTTAGAAAACTATTTAAAATATGAAAATGAAACAAGTGTGACCCTTTCAGCTGATGAACAAGCCCACTGGCAAGATATTATTGCAAAGATGTATTTTCCACTTGATCAAGAGTTAGGCGTTTTCGTCCAACATGATACGTTCTTAGACAAGGAGCTAATGCCGGTAGCCGACCTAGACCCTATTCACTTACCCTTAAATCAAAAATGGTCATGGGATCATATTTTACGTTCTTGCTTTATTAAACAAGCCGACGTTTTACAAGGGCTTTATTTCTTTGGTAACCAATTTACTTTGGAAGAAAAACGAGCGAACTTTGAATTTTACGAACCAATGACAGTCCATGAGTCCTCGCTTTCTCCAAGTGTTCATGCGATTTTAGCGGCTGAACTTGGTTTAGAAGAAAAAGCTTTAGAAATGTATGAGCGGACCGCACGCCTTGATTTAGATAACTACAACAACGATACCGAAGATGGTCTGCACATTACTTCAATGACCGGTAGTTGGTTAGCGATTGTGCAAGGCTTTGCCCAAATGAAAACTTTTGACAATGAATTGAGCTTTGCGCCATTTTTACCAAAAGCTTGGCGTTCTTATGCCTTTCATATTAACTATCGCGGTCGCTTGATTTTTGTGACCGTCAAGGCGGAAACAGTGAATTTCCGCTTACTGGAAGGCGAACCATTAAGCTTTAAGGTTTATCAAGAACAAATCACACTCAAGGACACCTTTTCACTCCCCCTTGCTTAATTGAGTGCCTGAAAAAGAAAACGGCTGAAAGGCAGATTTACGTTTCAGTCGTTTTCTTTGATTGCTTTTTTTTAGTAGTATTCAAATCACGAGTATGATACGATAATTTTTTGTAAGGGAGTGAAAAACATGAGTATTACCGTCAAAGACGTCGCTAAAAAAGCGGGAGTTGCCACTTCCACTGTTTCGCGTGTCATTAATAATCATCCAAGTATTTCTGAAGAAACCAAGAAAAAAGTCCGCAAAGTCATGGAAGAACTTGGCTACACTCCAAACTTAGCGGCTCGTAACTTAGGCAAACAAATTGCCAGTGCGATTGGGGTTATTTTACCACCGCTTGATTCAAAAGAACGACTGGGCAATCCTTTTTACTTAGAAACGATTGAAACGATTAACGAAGAAGCACGCCAGTCCAATATGTCGGTAGCCGTGGCTTCTGCGCGCGATTTTGAAACGCTGCTTGAAAACGTCAAACGCATGCACCGCCAAAAGCAAGTGGACGGCTTTATCCTAACTTATTCCGATAAATTTGACCCGATTATTTTATACCTAATTGAAGAAAAAATTCCTTTTACGTTAATTGGTCAGCCCTACACGCAAGAAGAAAAAGTGATGTATGTCGATAACGATAACCAATTACTCGGCAAACAAGCCACTGAATACTTAATTGAAAAGGGACACACGAAGATTTTATTTGCGACCAATACGACGCATGAAAATTTATATTTTGAACGTTTTTTTGGTTATCAAAAAGCATTGATGATGGCTAATTTGCCCCATTTTCCAGCCGTGGCCTTTAAAGCAGCCGAAGATTATACGAATTTCGCCACTATTTTAGACCAGACGCAAGCTTCTGCACTCGTAGTCATTGATGACTTGTTTGCCGTGCGTATCATCCAGTTAGTGCAACTACTCGGTTATCAAGTCCCAGACGACTTATCCGTGATTAGTTTTAACAATTCGATTTTTACCACGCTAACCCATCCTTATTTAACGAGTATGGACATTGATGTCGCTTCACTTGGGAAAATTGCCACGCAACAATTAATGGCACAACTCCAAGAAGCTTCTGCTAAAACGAGCTTACGTGTCGTGGTTCCACACCAATTAATTCCACGTGAAACGGTTTTAAATAAAAAAACCAAGGACGGCTAATTATTTGAAATTGGATAAGCAAAAGACTGATTCCCGCCAAAAGAATTTTTCTGGCGAGTATCGGTCTTTCTTTTAGGCCAAAATCAAAAAAATCGATTTGAAAGAGAACGGGCTCTTTTCAAATCGATTCCTTCAAAATGACGGTGACTAGCCGCCTCTTATTTGCCTGGTTCTGAAGCGATAATTGTTAATTCGCCTAGTACTTCCCAACTTTCAATTTGAGCTGGTAAAATGAAGCTGGTACCCATTTTTAGTTCATAGGTTTGTCCGTTAACGACCAATTGACCAAAACCGTCAATCACTGTTGCTAAGGTGTAAGGTGCTTGTTTACTAAAGCTTAAGCGGCCTTTCACTTGCCACTCGTAAACGTTGAAGAAGTCGGTTTTCAAATAAGTAACGACGGCTGAATCGCCTTTACGTACTTCTTGAATGTTTAAGGCTGGGGCTTTTGCCGGAACCGTCGTCACATCAACCGATTGTTGAATGTGTAATTCGCGTGGGTTACCACTATCGTCTTTACGATCGTAATCGTAGACACGGTAAGTCGTATCAGAGCTTTGTTGTGTTTCTAAAATCATGATGCCTTTTCCAATCGCGTGAATGGTGCCACTTGGTACGTAGAAGAAATCGCCTTTTTTCACCGGCACGCGTGTTAATAAATCATCCCAACGACCTTCGTTAATCATTGCCGCTAGTTCTTCTCTTGTTTGGGCGTGGTGACCATAGATAATTTCTGCTCCGGGAGCGGCGTCAATAATGTACCAGCATTCTGTTTTACCGAGTTCTCCTTCGTGTTTTAAACCATACGCATCGTCTGGATGAACTTGAACAGACAAGTCATCTTCGGCGTCTAAAATTTTAATTAATAGTGGAAAAACTTCTTCTGTTGGGTTACCGAATAATTCTTTGTGTTGGGCCCAAAGTTGATCTAATGTTTGGCCTTTATAGGGACCATTTTCAATAACACTAACGCCATGCGGATGTGCACTGATTGCCCAATCTTCCCCAATTTTATCGTTTGGAATCTCAAAGCCAAAGACCGTACGTAAACGGTTTCCTCCCCAAATTTTCTCTTGGAAAACAGGTTGCATAAATAGTGGTTGCATGAAAATCTCCTTCTTTATTCGTTATTTCTTGCCTATTATA
>CAYNOA010000142.1:0-5436 GCA_964398695.1 uncultured Enterococcus sp.
AATGTGGAAATGCTTTATACTTGATTTTTGTCTAATCAAATTATAAAAAGGAAGATTCAATGATAGACTTAAAAGCCGGGATTTCACTCCAGCAAAAGGGACTGCGGCTTTTGTCACAATCCCTTTTTTGATTTATACGAACTGTTTTTGCTAAACGAGGGCCAAAAATCGGCTATTTTTTGCAATAGCACTAAAATTACTCAGAGTAAAGTGACTTTTGCTCCCTTAAAAAAGAATACTGATAGTTAATGGAAAAAGTGACTTTCTTTCGTTAAGTCGCTTACTTTTTTGTTTAAGCTTGCCACATGAGGATACGCCCAAATACCAATGGCAGCAAAAGCAAAGAATAAAATTGCAAGCACTATAATATCACCGCTCGCATTTGGCCAATACACGCCGCCTGCTGCTTCGCGTAGTAAATTGACCGCATAAGTAAATGGTAGCAGTGGATGAATCATTTGAAAGAACTTGCCGGAAACTTGGATTGGGTAATTTCCTCCACCACCCGAAATGGAAAGCACTAAAAGAATAATGGCAATCCCTTTGCCGATATTACCAAACAAACCGGCTAAAACATAGATAATCATCATAAAGGTCAAAGCAACTAATAAGGCAAAGACCACGCTTAAGACGGGATTTTGAACAGCCACGCCTAGCGCAAAGTAATTCCCAAAAGTAACGATGAGCGCTTGCCAAATGGCGATGGTCAAAAACGTCAACATCCGTGCCACAAAGCTTTCTCTTTTCGTGTATTTTTCTTTATCTTCTTGACTTAAATAAAATTCTGTTGCTGCGACACTCGACAGCAATAAACTGCCGACCCATAAACAAAGCGCCGTATAAAATGGCGTACTTGCTGAACCATTATTGGCCATTGGGTACATTTCGTGGGTTTCTAGCTTCACCGGATTGGTAATAAAATCACTTTCTGCTGCCACGTCTGATTTAAGTAATTGAATCAGATCACTTAAATCAACCATTTCTTCCCCTTTTTCAAGAGCGATAGCCGCTTTTTCGATGCCGCTTTTTAACGTTGGCCAATCATTTTGAACAAGCGTTGCTGCCATACTTAACGCTGATTCCACCATTGGTACTTTATCATTAACCGTCTCTAAGGTCGTCGTTATTTCTTTTCGTACGCTTGGCCAATCGTTTTGGGCAAAATTGGCCGCCGTTTGAAGTTTTTCTTCTAAAACAGGCAGTTCATTTTGATACAAATCAGCGCCACGATTAATGCCATTCACGATCTCTGCCATATGGCCATTTAACAAAGTATTAGCGTCATGAATTTCTTGGCCAATTGCTGGCATTTCCGCTTGGTATTTTTCAAGTAAAGTAATGGCATTTGTAATGGTCCCACTCGTCGCATTTAACAAACTTTCAAAATTAATTTGGCTGCTTTTATCAAGTAACGTATTCACATTCTCAAGCGCCGGTAGTAATTCGTTCGTTAGCATTTGGTTAATTTGTCCCGTGATATCTTGATTTAAAAGGTTAGTCACCAAGTTATTAACTTGTGCACTGACTTGCTCAACTTGCGTAATGTAGGTCAATAATTCTTCTTTTGACATTTGTCCCATCGCCGCTAACAAAGCATCATTGGCTTTTTTCAAACCTGACAAAGCTTCTTTGGTACGGGTTAAGGAAGAAATGACCTCATCAAAACTTTGATTCGTATTGACTTGATTTAACCAATTAATCAACCCATCCACTAGTTGAATTTGTTGTGCTAAAGTCGTCGAGGCTTTCGTTAAAATTGTTGTAATCGCCGCTTTTTCTTCTTGCGTCAACGCAGTCTCCGGATTGGATAAATAAAGACGCAAATCAGTCGCAATACTATTTATGCGAGCCGACACACTGCCTAATGCCTCTAAATTAAAATTGAGCATTTTTTGAATGGTTGGTAAAGCCGCTTGCAATTCTTTCGTGGCTTCTTGTGTTTTTTGGGTAAAATTACTAGCATCACTGCCAAGTTGACGAATATTTGGTAACAAGTCTTGGACTTGATTAATAATCGTTAACGCATTTTGCGCTTCAGCGATTCCTTGCGTCATCGTTGCCACTATTTGGTCAAAATCTTCGTCAACCACGGCCACTTGTTCGCCCGCTTTTTGAATTTCAGGGATTTTTTCTTGCAAAGTTAAAATCACACTGGCTTGTTCTTTTAGTGCAGGAAATGCTTGATTAAACGCAAGCAATTTTTGCGCCATTTGATCGACTTCTGGTAAATAATCCGTTAACTCATTGGCTTTGTTTAATTTTTCTTTTAATTCTGGTAACTGAGCATTTAATCCAAGAATTTCATCCGTATAAGCGTCAATTTGGTCTAAATGAGCGTTTGTTGACAAAATCAGGTGTTTGACCTGATTGATCGAAACGAGGTTGTCTTCAACTGTGTAGCCAACTTCTTGAAAAACTTCTAAAAGCGTCGTACTAGCCGTTTCAATAAAGTTCTTCGTAATTTGCTCTTGCAAAGCCGTGGCGCCCTTGTCGGTAATTTTAGGCGCAATCGCATTAATTTTGGCATTGAAATAATATTGAATGGTCGGTTTTTGAATTTCTCCCTTAATAAAGCTCACTAAATCCTCTGAGAATTCACTTGGTAAATAAATGCCAGCATAATATTTGCCAGATTTTACCCCTTGCGTAACCGCTTCTTTTGACTCAACAAACTTCCAACCAAGTTGATTGTTTTTTTTAAGATTTTTTTCAACTTCTTCTCCAATCTTCACTTGTTTGTCATCTAGTTTTGTCCCACTGTCTGCGCTATAAAAAGCAATCGGTAACTCTTTCGTATTGCCATAAGGATCCCACAATGCTTTAATATTAAACCAAGCATAAAGCGAAGGTAAAATCATTAACGCAACGACTAAAAAGATTGAAATCGGATTAGTAAAAATTCGTTTCCAATCCAATCGATACAAAGAAAAAATATTCCTTATTTTTTTCAAGATTTGTCATCCCCTTGTAGATTCTATTTAATTTTTTAAGTTGCTTTCTTTAGATTTCGTTGGTTAATTTACCATGATTTTCATGATATTTCCATTACCTTGTTTCAATTCCACTGCTAATTTTAGACATAAAAAGATTTTTGTCTAAAAAAGATTACGTTTTTCTTAATTCTTTCTTGACCATATTCTTTGCTACTTTTTCTTTTTTTCGCTAAGATTAAGAAAAAAGATAGGGGGTGTCCGAATGGACGTTTTAAATTTAGTACAGGTTAATTTTATTCGCAACCAAGTCCACTTGCTTCAAGATATTCACTGGAAGGTTAAAAAAGGGCAACATTGGGCGCTTTTAGGTTTAAATGGGGCTGGAAAATCTTTGCTTTTACAAATTATCACGGGGAATTTATGGGCTTCAAGTGGCCAAGTTCAGGTTTTTGGTGAAACATTTGGGCAAACCTCGATTCCAAAAATCAACCAACGTATCGGCTGGGTCAGTTTAGCTTTACAAGTTCGGTTAAAAAATGAAGCCGCTGAAAAAATTGTTTTATCAGGCAAATTTGCCAGTATCGGTTTATATCAAACCTATGAAGAAGCCGATTTACAAGTGGCCAAAGACCTCTTAACTGCGCTTGATTCCAGTAGTTTAATTGGCAAAAAATACCCGCAACTTTCCCAAGGGGAACGCCAGATTGTCTTAATCGCACGCGCCTTAATGGCTAAACCAGAATTACTGATTTTAGATGAACCTTGCACGGGATTGGATTTATTTGCGCGTGAAGAGCTACTCAAAAAAATTGAACAACTATCCCACACCCCAAATGCGCCAACGATCTTACTGGTTACGCACCACACGGAAGAAATTTTACCTTTTATTACGCACGTGGCTTTACTAAGAGACGGCCAATTTTTTCAACAAGGCCAACGCTCGCAAGTTTTACAACCAGAAATCTTATCTGATTTTTACAAGCAAACGGTCAAGGTTCGACCTTATGGAAATCAACGCTATTTAGTTTTGCCTGCCGAAAAAAATGAATGACAAAAAAGACCACCTGAAATTACTGGTTAAACCCAATTTCAGATGGTCTTTTGCTAATTGATTAAACTAAAAACGCATAAAATTGACCGTCTTCAAGAACAAGTTCTCCCCGTGTCAGGGGCGTTAATGCCAGAAACGTTTCAAGTGGGTAACTCAAGAACCACTCTTTGTCCCCTTGTTGAAAAACACCATAATAGCGACCGTCTTTTTCGTATTGCTTAACAAGTAGACAATAACCGACGTTTTCTCTTTTCAATTGCCGCTTCCATTGGGATACGCCTTTCATAACAAAAAAGTAAAAGAATAAAACCGTCAATAACAGTAGAAATGGGCCCATTATTTCTCTCCTTTAATTAAAAGTCCCAAACTAATCTTTAAAGCGCAATCTACTTCTTGCATCTTGATTTTGGTCAGACAACAAATTTTTTCTTGCAGGCGGCTTTTGTCAATTGTGCGTAGTTGTTCGACTAATATAATGGAATCACGCTTTAAACCACTATCTTCTTTTGCTAAAAAAAGTTGGGTTGGTAGCAGTTGCGTCATTTGCTTGGAGGTGATTGCTGCCACAATGACCGTTTGACTATAGCGATTGCCGCGATCGTTTTGAACAATTAAAACCGGACGGGTGCCCCCTTGTTCTGAACCTCTGACTGGGGTTAAGTCGGCAAAAAAAACTTCGCCGCGCTTCATGATAAAATGCCTTGCGTATTTAAATATTCGCGCGGAATACGGTCAGATAATAAGCAAATTACTTCATAATGAATCGTATCTAAATAATCCGCGACTTCTTGCACGGTAATTTCTTTGTCTTGGTTTTGACCAAAAAAAGTGACTTTGGTACCGACTGGATAGGCTTGGGGTAAACGAATCATCAGTTGATCCATACAAATTCGACCGATAATTTCACAAGGTTGACCTTCTACTAACACTTTAAAACCTTGCATTTTACGAACAAAACCATCGGCATAACCGATTGGGACCGTACCAATCCATTCAGACGCCGGCGTTTCATAAGTCTTGCCATAGCCAATGCCTTCTCCGGCAGGAACTTCTTTCACTTGAACGAGTGCTGATTCTAGACTCATCGCTGGACGTAGTGGATAGGGTGCTTCTAATTGTCCGCCAGAAGGGTTTTGGCCGTACATGGCAATGCCTAAACGAACGAGATTGCCACAATCTTCTTGCCACAAGGCCGTGGCGCTATTACTTGCATGCACGTAACGTGGTTTTTGAGGCAAAGCCGCTACTATTGCTTTAAAGCGCTGGTTTTGTTTTTGCCAATAAGTTCGGTCGGCTTCATCGGCAGTCGCAAAGTGCGTAAAAATCCCTTCAAAAACCCAATTGGTATTTTGTTGAATTTTATCAATGGCGCCTAAAATTTCTTTTTGGTCTCGAAAACCAATTCGTCCCATGCCGGTATCAACGGTCAAATGAAGCAATAACTGACCCATT
>CAYNOA010000143.1:0-936 GCA_964398695.1 uncultured Enterococcus sp.
CAAGGAATCCCTGAAGCAATTATTGGCGGGCTCGCTTGTGCCGGTGTTTCAGCGATTTTATTAAAATTTATGCAGCAACGGGAAAAAAGATAAAAAAGTGTTGATGGCGAAATCTCATAGAGATTTCGCCATCAACATCAAATATTATATAGCCAAAGTAAAGAGACTGTAGCTAAAGCTGCAGTCTCTTTACTTTACGAATAAATGGTGTGCTAGAAGTAGCTTATCGCTTGAAGCTGAACACTTCTGTCACAACCTCTGATTAAACGGTGTGCCTGAAGTAGCTTCTTCGGCAATAAGCTGAAAAGCTCAAAAATTTGAAAAACAATTTTCGTGCTTTCCTTCTTATCGCTTGAAGCTGAACACTTCTGTCACAACCTCTGATTAAACGGTGTGCCTGAAGTAGCTTCTTCGGCAATAAGCTGAAAAGCTCAAAAATTTGAAAAACAATTTTCGTGCTTTCCTTCTTATCGCTTGAAGCTGAACACTTCTGTCACAACCTCTTTCAGTCTATTCTTCTCCGATAATGCGGACTTCTGGTTCAAGTGTGACCGCAAATTTTTCTTGAATGACTTTTTGGATGTAAGCAATCAAACGCACATAATCGGTGGCCGTGGCTTCATTGATATTGACAATAAAACCCGCATGTTTCAGTGAAATTTGCGCCCCACCAATCATATAGCCTTGTAAACCAGCATCTTGAATTAACTTTCCAGTAAAATGCCCTTCTGGTCGTTTAAAGACGCTCCCACAAGACGGGTATTCTAAGGGTTGTTTGGCTTGGCGCAATTCCGTTAAATCCGTCATTTGTGCTTTGATTTCAAACGGTTTGCCTTTTTTCAGTGCAAAACGACTCGTTAAGACGATGCCACCATTTTCTTGCATTTGGCTATGACGGTAACGAAATGCCATCGCCGCATGATCAAAAGTCGTCAA
>CAYNOA010000143.1:946-4620 GCA_964398695.1 uncultured Enterococcus sp.
AAGACGTCTTTGATTTCGCCCCCATAAGCCCCGGCGTTCATAAAGACTGCGCCACCTACGCTACCTGGAATACCATAAGCAAACTCAAGCCCCGTTAAAGAGGCTTCATAGGCCGCTTGGCTTGCATCGATTAAACGCGCCCCCGATTCCACCACCATTTCAGTGTCGGCAATGGTTAAACGGTTCATTTCAAGTAACATGATGACAACGCCACGAATGCCGCCGTCGCGCACGATTAAATTGCTGGCATTGCCTAAAACGATCCAAGGAATGTTTTGTTCACGACAGTAATCGACTAAGGCTTTGACTTCTTGACTATTTTTTGGTAAAGCTAACCAATCGACGGGACCGCCTGTTTTGGTAAAGGTATATTTTTTTAAAGGTTCATTTTTTAATAGTGTTATTTCAGGAAATTCTTGATTTAAGTTTGGCTTCTTGCTCACAGCTTTTGCTCCTTTTTTTATTAATCCTATCTATTTTAGCATTTTCTTGCCTAAGTAGCTAGGTGACCCAATAAAAACAAAGAACTTTTAACTTTTTGCTTTTTTCGCTAAAATAGAGCGAAATGCTTAAAAGGAGTGTAAAAATTTTATTCCACTAATGGCAATATGCTGCCCTTCTTATTCGCGATTGCTAGCGATACTGCTTCATTGTTTGCATCTAAATAGATTACTCTAAGCAGATCTTCTTCTTTTTCTAACTCTTTGGCGGCTTCTTCAATTATTAATTGCAGCTCGTAAATAGTGGAAATTTCGGCACTTGTGGCCGTCCCGGCATCGATTGCTTGTTTAGATTGTTCGTAGCTATTTCTTGTGTGTCGTTTCATCACATGAATGACGATTTCCTGATGAGCCTTCATTTTTTCATCTGCTGTCGAGTCAGTCACTTCTCCTGAAAAATTTAGACTATGTTTATTTAATTGATCGAGTATTTGTTCCGCCAGTTGGATATTGCTTGTGGTTGATTGAGGGGTTACTTTTACTTGTCTTTCAAGTGGTCCGACTTCTTCTAAGGCTTCGCTCACCGCTTCATTAAATTGATGAACAAATTCTTTTCGTTGTTTTGGTGATAAATTTTCATAATCTACTTCTTGGGAATTCCCGCATGCAGTTAGCATCAATATACAACTGGCTAAAATCAGTATCGGTAGCCTACTCTTCATTTTATTACCCCATTTATCTTAATGATCAACAATTATACTGTGTATTATCGCTCTTGCAAAAAAACACCTTTTAGCAAAATACAGTCACCCCAAAAGTTAGGCTTAAAAAACGAACTTTTGGGGACGCAGTAACATTAGGTGGTTTGCTTATTGGCACAATTAATAGCTACTCATCAATCATCTGACTCATTAACACGACATCTAAAAAGCGACCGTCATCGCCTCTTGCCCCACGCTCTAAAATCCCTTCTTGCTTAAAGCCTAGTTTTTCGTACAAAGCAAGGGCGCGCGTATTTTGTGCTTGGACTGTGAGTTCCACGCGAAAAATCTGGCCACTGGCTTTGGCCCAGTCAAGCAGTTCTTCAACTAAGACTTGACCAAGCCCCAGCCCCCAGTATGCCCGTAAAATCGACACCCCAAGTTCAGCGATATGCGCAATTCTTTTTTCTGGGGCACTTTTTAAAGAGGCTTGACCAACAATTTGATCGCCCAATAAAGCTAAAAAAAGAACATTGGTGTCACTTTCATACAAATCGGCTAGTTGAATAGCTAACAATTCTTCGGGTAAATTAATGCCGGTTTCATCCATCACTAAAAATTCCGTTTCTTCGCCGATTTTCCGTGAAACGGCTAATAATTGCGCGGCATCACTCGGTATCGCTTCACGAATCGTTAATTCCACTGCCTCACTCATGGTTTTCCTCCCATTTAGTCAAAATGCGGGTCATTAATTTTTCTCCCTGCAACCCATAGGCGTGGAAAGTCACGTAGCGCTTTTGGGTATCTTCTTCGTCTTTGGTGAGTACGACTTCTAAGTAGGTTTGGGGCAAGTCTTGTTCTAATAAATTGCCCCACTCAATCACACTGAGACCATCGCCTTCAAAATATTCGTCTAGGCCTAAATCACCGGCTCCTTCGCTAATACGATACACATCCATGTGATACAGTGGTAGGCGCCCTTCTTGATACTCGCGAATAATAGTATAGGTTGGACTTTTAATCATTTGCTCAATCCCTAGGCCTTGGGCGATGCCTTTCGTTAAGGTGGTTTTGCCTGCACCTAAGTCGCCGGTTAAAATCAAATTATCCCCGCTCGCTGCGACTGCTCCGATAATTCGGGCAAATTGTAAAGTTTCTTCTGGACTGGTTAAGGTTATCAAAAAAAGACCTCCTTTTAGTTATTTTTCTTTAGTATACAAATTATTGCCAGAGAAAACCAATGATATTTGTTTTTCACAAAAAAAAATCAACCGTTTGTTGCGACGGTTGATTGTAAAAGTTTTTAATTAGTTTGATAAGGCTTGTGCGGCAGTAATGATTGATAATTTGTAAACATCTTCTTCATTACATCCACGAGAAAGGTCAGAAATTGGTTTGTTTAAGCCTTGTAAGATTGGGCCAATCGCTTCAAAGTTACCTAAGCGTTGTGCAATTTTGTAACCAATGTTGCCTGCTTGTAAATCTGGGAACACAAATACGTTGGCTTTACCCGCTACTTCTGATTCTGGGGCTTTTAATTGCGCAACGGATTGGTTATAAGCGGCGTCAAATTGTAATTCGCCATCAATCGCTAATTCTGGGGCTAATTCTTTGGCAATTCTAGTTGCTTCAATGGTTGCATCGGCTTGAGGTGCTTTTGCAGAACCTTTTGTTGAGAAGCTTAACATCGCCACACGTGGTTCGATATCAAACATTTTTGCTGTTTCTGCTGAAGCAATTGCGATTTCAGCTAGTTCTTGAGGTGATGGTGCCACATTGATTGCACAATCTGAGAATAAATATTTTTCTTGCTCGTTCCCGCGCATCATTAAGAAGGCGCCACTTGTCCGGCTAATACCAGGTTTTGTTTTGATAATTTGTAAAGCAGGACGAACAGTATCGCCAGTTGAGTGGATGGCACCTGAAACTAAGCCGTCGGTAATGCCCATGTGTGTTAACATGGTGCCAAAGTAGTTTTCATCTTTTAATAATTCTTCGGCTTGTTCTTTTGTCACTTTTCCTTTACGGACTTCAACAAAAGCTGCGACAACTTCATCCCAACGTGCACAGTCGTAAGGATCATAAATCGTCATATTGGCAATATTAATTCCACGAATAGCTGCTGCTTGTTCAATGTCGGCACGGCGTCCAATTAAAACCGGATCAACTAACTCTTCTCCTTTTAGACGTGCAACGGCACTCAAAATACGCGTATCTGTTGCTTCAGGAAAGGCAATCCGAATGCCGCGACGAATAATTTTAAATTTTAAACTATCAAATAATTCCACAATAAAACCCTCCAGTTTTTTTATACGTTTTCATCATACACCATTTCACAAAAAAAGAACAGTTTTTTCTACTGTGTTATTCAAAGAAAAGTTAATTAGTTACCCTTTTCACAAATAATTGATTCGCTGTTTCCTTTTCTATGACTCCTGTTATAAAACAGAGGGTAATTGCCAATTAATTGGCTTTTCACCAAAAGAAATCAAGGCCGTATTGGCTTTTGAAAATGGTTTAGAACCAAAAAATC
>CAYNOA010000143.1:4630-5398 GCA_964398695.1 uncultured Enterococcus sp.
TTGAAGCCGAAAGCGGACTCGGATGAACTGATTGAATCATCACATGCTTGTCTGTATCAATCATTGCGGCTTTTTGTTGTGCTGGGCGTCCCCACAAAATAAAGACGACGGGTTGGTCGCGGGCATTTAATTGGGTAATAATGGCATCGGTGAATTGCTCCCACCCTTTTTTACGGTGCGAATGCGCCTCCCCTGCTCTAACGGTTAAAACGGTGTTTAATAGTAACACGCCTTGTTTCGCCCAGGCGGTTAGATCCCCTGAAGTTGCCGGTGGAATACCCAAATCACTTTCTAATTCTTTAAAAATATTACGTAAAGAAGGGGGAATTTTGACTCCCGATTGAACCGAAAAAGCCAAGCCATGCGATTGATTGGGGCCATGGTAAGGGTCCTGACCTAATATGACCACTTTCACCTGATTAAAGGGGGTTTGTTTTAAGGCATTCAACATCTTTTCTTTTTTAGGGTAGATGGTTTGCGTTTGATATTCCTCTTTCACAAAGGCTTGCAATTGTTGATAGTAAGGCTTTTGAAATTCCGACGCCAAAATTTGTTGCCAATCATTTTGAATCACTTGTTTCCCTCCTAAGTTTGACGTTTTTAACGAAAAAAAATTCCTTCCTTATCATACGCTAGCTGTAGTGAATTCTCAAATAATATTGTTTGTGAAATAAGATAATTTCGCAACTTTGTGTTAAACTAAGAAGTAGAATGATGACTGGAAAGGATTTAAATCAATGATTAAATTAATTGCTTCAGATATGGATG
>CAYNOA010000144.1:0-882 GCA_964398695.1 uncultured Enterococcus sp.
GACAAAAGAATTAAATCGAGGATCATTTAAATCCGATCTAATGCTAGCACTAAAAGAAGCATTAGTTAATTCGTTAATGCATGCATATTTCGATTCAGATAAAGTGATCAAGATTAATGATTTTGGAGATTATGTAGAATTTTATAATCCAGGAGAAATGAAGGTATCTAAAGAGGAATTCATACATGGTAGTTATTCTGTAACGAGAAATTCAATAATAGCTACATTATTCAGGAGAGCTGGTATAGCTGAAAAGGGTGGATCTGGAGGTCCCAGAATTTTTGATGCAGCAACTAAAAATCATTTGAGATTACCAGATGTGAATACTGATTTTGAATCAACAGAGATTAAAATTTGGAAAATAGATATGTTGGAGAGTCTAAAAGGATTAACTGAAATAGAGCGTGAAATTGTAAGCTATGCAATGGACAATGGTACTTTTAAAATTAAAGATATCGTAGAAAATACAGAATACACTGACTATAAAGTTAGACAAACCGTTACAGAGCTGGTAGAAAAAGGATATCTATTGGAATCTGGCCAAGGGAGAGCGAGGGTCTATTTACTAAGCCATTCTGAAGAGACTGGAATAATGTCCTTTAAAAGATTACTGAAACAAATTGAAGATGGTTTTATTAGAGGCAAATAAACCACCCACAAAGTGAACGGCAACCCCACGTAAGATGAAGACTTTTTGAATGCTATATTGAATGCGATTGATAAAAAATAGGTGAAACTTGTTGAATATGGCATTCAATAAAAAATCGTTTAAAACATTATTATATCAGTCAATGAAAGATCTTAATAATGTAAAATTTAACTACATCAAACAAGGCAAGATTGCCAAAATAAAAGAGTAAAAGGCTTGGTATCAAGCCTTTT
>CAYNOA010000144.1:892-5396 GCA_964398695.1 uncultured Enterococcus sp.
GGCAAGATTGCCAAAACAACGACCGCTTAAAATAAACTCAGCTCAACCATTTCATTCGGTTGAGCTGAGTTTTTTGTTTCACGTGGAACAAAAAACTAAATTTTATCTAAGGCTTGGGCCAAGTCATTCAGAATATCAGTAATATTTTCAATTCCAATCGATAAACGAATCGTTTCTGGTTTGATGCCAGCCGCGCGTAAATCTTCTTCGCTTAACTGTGAGTGCGTGGTTGAAGCTGGATGGATAATTAGCGATTTTGCATCACCCACGTTAGCTAGCAAGGAGAATAATTCCACTTGATCGATGAGTTTTTTACTCGCATCGCGGCCATCTTTTAAGCCAAAAGTAAAGATGGCACCGGCTCCTTTTGGAAAGTATTTTTGCGCGAGGGCATGATAAGGACTGCTGGCTAAACCAGGATAATTCACCCAAGCGACTTTTGGATGCTTTTCTAAAAATTCAGCGACTTTTTGCGCGTTTTCGACATGACGTTCAAGACGTAAAGAAAGTGTCTCAAGTCCCAGTAATAACACCCAAGAGTTAAAGGGGGAAGCACAAGCGCCTGTGTCGCGGAGTAAAATCGTTCGTAAACGAATAATATAGGCCGCAGCCCCCACATCTTTAAACCAAGAAATTCCGTGATAGCTTGGATCAGGTTCCACTAAACGTGGGAACTTGCCATTGTCCCAATTAAATTTGCCGGAATCAATAATGGCGCCACCCATCGCTACCCCGTGACCGCCGATATATTTAGTCGTTGAATACACCACCACGTCTGCCCCATGTTCAAAAGGACGAAACAGATAAGCAGTAGCAAAGGTATTGTCGACAATTAAAGGAATCCCTGCTTCATGTGCAATCGCAGCGATTGCTTCAAAGTCGATAATCGTGATATCTGGGTTGGCTAATGATTCCAGTAAAATGGCTTTCGTATTTTCCTGAATGGCCGCTTTAAAAGCCGCTGGGTCTTCTGAAGCCACAAAGGTCGTGGTAATCCCAAATTCTGGTAATGTGTGTGCTAATAAATTATAGGTGCCACCGTAAATCGCCGCTGCTGAGACGAGGTGGTCGCCAGTTCCGGCGATGTTTTGAATGGCGTAAGTAACGGCCGCTGACCCTGAAGCCGTGGCCACCGCGCCCACGCCACCTTCTAAAAGCGCCAAGCGTTGTTCTAAAACATCGGTCGTAGGGTTCGTAATGCGCGTATAAATATTACCAGGTTCAGCTAAACTAAAACGTTGGGCTGCTTGATCAGTATTTTCAAAAACAAAAGCGGTTGTTTGGTATAAAGGTACTGCCCGACTCCCAGTATCTTTGTCAACGGTTTGGCCGCCATGTACTTGTAATGTTTCGAAATGTTGTTCACTCATTTGAATTCCTCCTTGATTGTCTTCATTGAATTTCAGTAACGGTGCAAAATTGCGGTTGTCATCATTAATTGAAAAAATTACACAGCTTTTTTATCTCCTCCTTTCAAATAAAAACAAAAAAATCCTTAGAGAAGAAGCCTTCTCTAAGGATGTATTCACTACATGGTACCACCTTAATTCATAAAAGTTTACACTTTTACCTCATTGTCTCGACAGACAAAAAATGCAATCGATTATTTTAATAACGGAAATTTCCGTGTGCTTCTAAAATTTCTTCTCAAAGCACCCACTCAAAAGCCATTTTCAAATAGATCCTTCTACGCTTCTTTTCAGCTACCGAAGCTCTCTTTTGGTAGAAATCCTTATTTTACTTTCTTCGTCTACGTGTTTTCATATATTTTTAATCATTATTCATGAATTCTAATCAAATGTCAAGTGATAAATTTTTAAAAAATAAAAACGAGTAAAATCAACATTCGCGGTTGACACTTTGGCTTATTTATTATAATTTGAATAGAAAAACATGAGAAAGGGATGGTTGAAGTGCCCATTATCTTGCCCAAAGGACTCCCAACTTCAGAAGTTTTAAAAAAAGAACGGGTGGTCATTTTTAATCAACAACGTGCACAAAAACAAGATATTCGCCCGCTAAAAATCGCGATTGTGAATCTAATGCCCCAAAAGGAAATTACCGAAATTCAATTATTACGACTGTTATCACAAACACCTTTACAAATTGAAGTTGATTTTATCCGCATGACCACGTATGAAAGCCAAAACACAGATAAAGCTTACTTAGACAAATTTTATCGCACCTTTGACGCCATTAAAGAAACCTATTACGATGGTTTAATTATTACGGGAGCTCCGGTGGAAACATTGGCTTTTGAAGAAGTGCTGTATTGGCAAGAATTAGAAAAAATCATGGCTTGGAGTAAAAACCATAGTTTTTCTACTTTTCATATTTGTTGGGGCGCACAAGCCGCGCTTTATTACCACTATGGTGTTAATAAAATTTTATACAAAGAAAAATTATCGGGGATTTATTTACAACAAGTCAAAGAAAAGCATCCCCTCACTCGAGGATTAAGTGATGAAATCGCTTACCCACAATCGCGTTACACAGGAATTAATGTGACGCAATTAGCGCAAACACCTTTAAAAATTTTAGCGAGTAGTCCAGCAATTGGACCAACGATTATTGCAAAAGGCAATATTCGCGAGGTCTACGTTTTAGGGCATTTAGAGTATGATACCGATACTTTAAAAAATGAATATTTGCGCGATCAAGCGAAAAATCTAGCGCCAAAAATTCCGCAAAATTATTTTAAAGACGATCAACCGATGAACCCCATTACTAATTGTTGGCGTGGGGTAGCCTCTTTAGTCTTTGCCAATTGGATTAATGAATTATACCAAGAAACACCATATCAGTTTATTTCAATTGAAAATTAAAAAACAAATATTTTCAATACCAGTGAATGTTTCAAGAATGTTTTTGATTACATTTTCATTACAAATAAATGCTTTTTTTTAATCAGGAACCTAAATAAAAATAAAATCCAAATAAAAAGACTGTTAAATCAGCTTTTATCTGGATTTTATTTTTATTATTCAATTAGAAGAAAGTGTTTACTTTGAAGCGTCGGCGGGAAAAAGGCTATTTTTAATTTATAAAATAACTACTGTCTAAATTTTATTATAAAAGATAAAAGTAAGCGCTGCCTAAAAGTAAAAACGTTTTCTTTTTTGAGCGTAATTAAAAAATTAGCCACATGTAATGTGGCAAATCGGGAGGAAGTATTATGGGTATTATCGGAGTACGAATTGATGGTCGCTTAATTCATGGTCAAGTTGCCAACTTATGGACAACAAAATTGAATATTGGCCGAATCATGGTCGTAGACGATGAAGTGGCAGAAAATGCCATTGAAAAAAGTGGATTGAAACTAGCGACGCCTGCAGGAGTAAAATTAAGTATTTTACCAATTGAAAAAGCGGCGGCAAATATTTTAGCCGGAAAGTATGATTCACAACGTTTGTTAATTGTTGCAAGAAGACCAGATCGCTTGTTAAAACTCGTTGAATTAGGCGTACCGCTAGAAGAAATTAATGTAGGGAATATGTCACAAACACCAGAGACACGCTCAATTACGAAATCAATCAATGTGGTTGATGCCGATGTTGAAGCATTTAACGAACTAGACCGTAAAGGCGTTCGTTTAGTTGCACAAATGGTTCCAAGTGACAAAGCTGAAAAATTCATGGAATTATTGAAAAAATAAGGAGGGAATCACACATGGAAATTCAATGGTGGCAGGTCTTATTATTATCATTATACGCAGGATACCAAATCCTTGATGAATTACAATTTTATTCTTCAATTAGTGCACCCGTTTTTGCCGGTCTTTTTGCCGGACTCGTTATGGGAGACATTAAAACTGGTCTTTTAATTGGTGGTTCAATGCAATTAACCGTTTTAGGGGTCGGAACTTTTGGGGGCGCTTCAAAAATCGATGCCAACTCAGGTACGGTCTTAGCAACTGCTTTTTCTGTGTCACTTGGTTGGGATCCAGAACAAGCCATTGCAACAATTGCGGTACCAGTAGCCGCTTTAATGATCCAAATGGATATTTTAGGTCGTTTCACGAATACTTATTTTGCACATCGGATTGATGCACACGTTGAAGACTTTAACTATAAAGGAATTGAACGTAACTACTTAGCGGGTGCAATTCCTTGGTCATTATCACGGATGCTACCTGTTTTCTTAGCCTTGGCTTTTGGAGGCGGTTTAGTTGAGCAAGTTGTGGCGATTTTAAATGGCGATTTAAAATGGTTAGGTGATGGTTTATCAGTTGCCGGTGCGGTGTTACCAGGTGTCGGTTTTGCCATCTTATTACGTTACTTACCAGTGAAAAAACACTTCCCGTACTTGATTTTAGGATTTGTGATTACAGCGTTATTAACAACTGTCTTTGGCAATATCCAATTGTTGGGTTCAAGCGTAGCAAGTGTGGTCAAAGAATTCTCAGGTGTCTTTAACTCATTACCAATGTTGGGTATAGGAGCTCCTTCCTACAGCAGTCCGTTATTTATAGTGTAAGTGAGTAGTGTAAATCGCTACTCACTTA
>CAYNOA010000145.1:0-5361 GCA_964398695.1 uncultured Enterococcus sp.
CTGTTACAACACCATCAAATGGCGCAACGATTAAATCATTTTCGGGTAAAATGGCGATTCCTTCCCCCATCATTTTTGTAGAAAAAACCGCATCGTTGACTTGGTTTAGTGGCACCACTTTCCCTTGGAGTGGCGCACTCACTTTTTTAGGATCGCTACTACCAGAAGGCAAAGAGGTTTCTTGCATCTTTGTTTCATTGGATGATTTTGCTTGTGCTTTTACCGGTTCTTCTTTCCATAAAATCCAAGTTAAAATAAAGGTTAAAACGATTGAGGCGACCGCGACAATAATCGCATTGATAATATTACTGTTGCCTTCACCGCCAATAAACTGAGGCAAAGCAACGAGTGATGGAACCGCAAATGCATAAGATTCTAAACCAGAAATTCCAACGTAAATCCCAGAAATGCCGCCAGCAATCATTGCGGCATAAAGCGGGGTTTTATACTTTAAAGTGATTCCATATAAAGCCGGTTCAGTCACTCCGGCAACGAGGGCTGAAATCCCAGCAGCTAACCCAATTTGTTTGGTATTTGGATTTTTGGCTTTAAGAGCCACTGCTAAAGACGCTGCTCCTTGAGCTAAGTTTGAGGCTAACATCGCAGGTAACATTAACACATCCGGTGTTGCCGGTGAGGCAATTAAAAAGAGTGGCGCAAATGCCCAGTGCATTCCAGTCATCACAATTAAAGGCATAAAGGCACCGAGTAAACCAAGCGCAAACCAGCCAGCTTTTGTTTGAATCCAAACGACGATTGTCGATAAACCTTCACCCGCATAAATCCCTAAAGGTCCAACCACTACTAAAGCAATTAAACCCGAAACAAATAAAACGAGCAAGGGTTGCATAAAAGTTTTCATCACGGCTGGAATAATTTTATTGAAGAAGTTTTCAATGTATTGCATTAACCAAACCATGATTAAAATTGGAATAACAGAAGAAGCATAAGAAGCTAGTGTGACAGGTAAGCCAAAGAAGGTTAACGGTGAACCCTCAGCCACTAAGGCCGTGAAATTGGGATGAAGCATAATTCCAGCGACTGAAACAGCCAACATCGGTGTCACCCCAAATTTTTGAGCAGCAGTAAATGCCAACATAATGGGAATAAAGTAAAATGGTGCATCCCCAAAGAAAGTTAAAATCGCATAAGTTTGAGAGTCAGTACTGAGCAAGTGAATCAGGGGTAAAATAATTAACAATACTTTAATCATCCCACCTGCTAACATTGCAGGAACAACGGGTGCCATCGAACTTGAAATGACATCAATAATAAATTCAAACGCGTTTTTCTTTTGAGTTTCTTTTGTTTCAGTTGCTTGTCCGAAATTGCCTAATTTTGTGAACGCTCGGTAGTAATTATTGACATCATTACCCATAATGATTTGGTATTGGCCTGCTTTACGCATTACCCCTATCACGCCAGGTATATTTTTAATGGTTTCATCATCGACGATTGATTCGTTGTTTAGTTTTAAACGTAAACGTGTGACACAGTGGGTGGCTGACTGAACGTTTTCAGCACCACCGAGTTGTTTTAAGATTTCTTCGGCTGTTTTTTTGTAATCCATATTTGATTCCTCCATTTTCTTGATTAAAAAGTAAAAGACCCAAAGTAAACCACCAAAATATTTTTTAGCGGCAAACTTTAGGTCATGCTCCTTTAGGGATAACAATCCTATTTGTTTGATTATAAATTTTTAGTAATGCGACGGATATGGGCCATTAAATAAAGCAATTCCGTTGTCTGTAATTCATATTGGAAGTTTGCTTGCACGTACTCGCCAATTTTGAGCGCACAAGCATGTTCGGACGGATACTTGTTCTTTAAAATCGCAAGTAATTCATCATCGTCATCGTCATAGTGCTCGCCTTTTAGTAAACGTTGTGCAAAAAATTTTACGTGCGTAATAAAACGGTAGTAGTTGAGTGACTCTTCATCAAATTCGGTTCGGTAATAGCCTTTTATGACTTCTTCAATTCCTTTTGTAATTTCGGCAATGTCATAAGCTGAATTATCTTTGTAATCGAGCTGAGCATTGACAAAATGGAGTGCGATAAAAGCGGCTTCGTCAATTTCAAATGACACGCCCAAATCCTTGGCGACAATCTCTAGTGCTTTTTCGCCAACGGCATACTCATCACTATAAAACCGGGCGATATCCCAACGCAAAGGATTTTTCAAAACAATTCCTTCTTGATAGCGCAAAACCGCTGAATGAATATGGTCAGTTAGATTGACATAAATAATTTCATTTAAATTTTTTCCCAGCTTAATTTTCCCAAAATTGATAATTTTTTCAGCAACGAGGACATGCTCCAAGGGCACATTCAACAAGAGCTCCGTAAATTTATTTTGTGTCCCCTTATCCTTTAGTAAAAACGTCTTTTCAACTAAAGCAATATCCAGTACTTCGCCTTTTTTCTTCCCAAAGGCAATTCCTTTTCCCATTAATAACACGTCAACGCCCTGACTGTTGGTCGAAATAACCGTATTATTATTTAATACGCGTTTTATGATCATAAAATTTCACCCCTTATCCCGAAGTGTAACCACGAAAAAAATAAAAAAAAAGGCCATCCACTGACACAATCATTCCATTGCGCGGTAAATAGGTCCTGCTCACAGTGTGATAACATCCAAGTATCATTTAATTAAGGTATGATTGCCTGCTTACCCGAAGTAATAACACCAATCAATCTTGCAAGTGCCAAACGCCAGAAAAAAACTGAAGGATTTTCTACTTCCCTTCAGTCTAGCAAATAATTATTCTTTCATAACCTTTAAAACACTTTCTCATAAACATAATCATCCATAATATAGCCTTCCCCAATGTCGATTTGACAAGCTTCGACACGTTTAAACCCACGCGTTTCATAAACGGCGATGGCTTGTTTATTATATTTATTTACGTTTAATCGCAAGGTCTTGCCTTTTGCAAGTTCTTCATACCAATCAAAAACTTGACTAGCATACCCTTGGCCACGGAGATCTTTGTGTAAATACAACTTGCTTAAATAAATTTGATTGGGTTTATTCATATAAGCGGTATACCCCACCGGCTTGTTTTCAGCCCATAATAAAAAGTAATGCATCCCTGCTTTTATATCTTCTTCAATCTTTTCTTTTGATTGAAATGTTCGTAGCATATAAGCAACTTGGGCGGCTCCGATAATGGGGGTATAAACTTCAGGCCAAATTTCCTGAATGACTTGATCAAGCACTTGGATTTCTTCCGAGCTTGTCACTGGTTTAATTTCTAACATGGGCTTCCTTCTTTCTACTGATTTTCTAAGCGAGCGTGAGTTGATCGATGGCCGCTTTTTCTTCCGCTGAAAAAGTCAAATTTTCTAAGGCTTGTAAATTATTTTCTAATTGGCTCACTTTGGACGCGCCAATTAATACACTGCTGACAACGTCTTGTTGTAAAATCCAAGCAATCGCCATTTCCGCTAAACTTTGTCCTCGATTTTGCGCGAGGTCATTTAGTTTTTTAACGCGGCTTAAAGTTTCTTCGACACCTTCCGCTGATAAAAAAGGACTATTGGGGCTGGCGGCACGTGAGTCGGTTGGAATGCCGTTTAAATAACGGTTCGTCAGCAACCCTTGGGCCAGTGGCGAAAAAGTAATTGCCCCAATTTGTTCTTGGGCCAGTAGATCATATAATTCTTTTTCCGGTGTACGTTCAAGCAGACTATAGCGTTGTTGATGGATAATGAAAGGCGTCTTTTGCTCTTTTAAGAGAGTCGTCATCTTGCGTGTTTCTTCAGCTGAGTAATTTGAAATCCCTACATATAAGGCCTTGCCTTGTTTTACTAGTAGGTCAAGGGCTTGCGCAGTTTCTTCGAGCGGCGTGTTTGGATCGGGGCGATGGTGGTAAAAAATATCAACATAGTCTAGCCATAGTCGTTTTAAACTTTGATCACAACTGGCGATCAAACTTTTTTTTGAACCCCACTCACCATAGGGGCCAGGCCACATAAAATAACCGGCTTTGCTTGAAATAATCATTTCATCCCGATAAGCACCTAATTCTTCTTTTAAAATCCGACCGAAATTCTTTTCTGCTGATCCCGCCGGTGGTCCATAATTATTCGCTAGGTCAAAATGCGTAATGCCACTGTCGAAGGCTTTAAATAACAAAGACTTTTGATTTGAAATTGGATCGACCTCGCCAAAATTATGCCAGAGCCCCAGTGATAAGGCGGGCAGTTTTAACCCGGAACGACCAACCTTTCGATAAGGCATCGTTTGGTAGCGCGATTCTTGTGCTTGATACAAAGCAATTCCCCATTTCCTTTTCTTTTTAGTATACGCTTCTCGCGATTTGTTTGCTAGTAAATTGAAAAAAAAGCACATTTCCCAGTAGGAAACACAAGGGATTCTTTTTCAAAAATAAATTTAAACTTGGACTTAAACAAGAACCAATCGACCCTTAAGAGTTGTATTTCTCTGAACAACCCTTTATGATAGTTCTAAAACAAGGAGGGCGCCCATGAATTACTATGACCAGCATTTACATACTTTTTTATCTTTTGATTCCAAAGAGCAATTTGAAAACTACTTAGTTCACCAACCTGATTTTTTTGTTGCTACCGATCACTTTGATTTAGAAAATGCCGGAACCGGCTTTAAAGACGATATTCCTGACTATCAAGCGCTTACGCAAAAAATCAATCAACTCCATCAAAACTATCCCACTAAAATTTTGCGCGGGATTGAGTTAGGGGTTGTTCCGGGACAAGAACAACGGATTTTAGCTTATTTAGAAAAACACCCCTACGATTTAAAACTTTTGAGTATCCACCAAAATGGTCGCTTCGATTATATGGATGATCAAGTGCTAACGATGGATAAATTCGCGGTAGCTAAAATGTATTTTGAGCAGATGAATCATGTGTTAACTTTTTTCCCTGAAGGCGACATTTTAACTCACTTTGAGTATGGGTTACGTCGTTTTGATTTTAGTGCCGAAGAACTAGCCACGCACTTTGAAAAAGAGTTAACTGAAATTTTCAAAAAAGCGATTCAAAGGGAGTTGGCCTTTGAGGTAAATGCCAAAAGTTTTGGGCGTTATCAAAATGCGCATTTATACCGTTACGCGATTCCTTTGTATCAAAGCTTAGGCGGAAAACTTTTTACTTTAGGATCCGACGCACACGTTGCGCAAGATTACCAATTACTTTTTGCGGAAATGAGTGCCCTCTTACGTGAATTTGGCGTGAATTCACTCGCTGTTTATCAAGGAAAAGAGCGTTTCCAAGCCCCTTTACCCTTTTCTTGAAAAGTTTCACGTGGAACAACAAGAGGTGTGACAGAAGTGTTCAGCTTCAAGCAATAAGAAGAAAAGAACCAAAATTG
>CAYNOA010000146.1:0-5332 GCA_964398695.1 uncultured Enterococcus sp.
GAGTAGATGCGCTTGTTGTGACGCACATTCATTCCGATCACTTGGATATTAATACCGCTGCCGCAGTTCATCAAAATTGTCCCGAGGCTAAATTTATTGGGCCATTAGAAGTAGTCAATACTTGGTTAAAATGGGGAATACCAGAAGGAAAAACCATAATTGTGAAACCAGGAGATTCTGTAACAATTAAAGACGTAACAATTGTTGCTTTAGAAGCATTTGATCGCACGGCCTTAGTTACAGCATCTGATCCTAATGAGATTTTAAAAGGGAAGATGCCACAAGACATGGACTTGATTGCAGTGAATTATTTGTTTGAAACACCAGGAGGTAACATTTATCACGCAGGGGATTCTCATTATTCAAATATGTTTGCAAAACATGGAAATGAACACAAAATAGATGTTTGTTTAGGAGCCTATGGGGAAAATCCTCGAGGAATCACGGATAAAGTGACTTCTGTCGATATGTTGCGTATGGCTGAATCTTTAAATGCGAAAGTAGTTATTCCAGTTCATTACGATATTTGGGCAAACTTCATGGCTGATCCAAAAGAAATTACTGAAATTTGGAAATTCAAGAAGGATCGTCTAAAATATCAATTTAAACCTTATATTTGGCAAGTAGGTGGGAAATTCACTTATCCTACGAACAAAGATGATATGGAATTTAATTTCTATCGTGGCTTTGAAGATGTTTTTTCAATCGAAAATGATACACCTTTTCCATCGTTCTTATAAACTAGACTGATAGAGGAGAGGAGCCGAGCATGTTACGATATTTTTATAATCAAAGTTTAATCAAAATAATGGATCGCCAACCAAAAGACTGGGAAGAGGCTATCTGGTTTAGTGGCGAAATCATGAAGGAAGGAGGTTTGATTACAGATCAATATATTAAGGATATTATTCGTGACTGCCATGAATATGGTCCGTATATCGTTATTTTACCAGGTGTAGCGATTCCGCATTCCTCTGCGGAGAGCACAGGAGTATTAGGAACAGGAATTGGCTTGACAGTGATTCCAAGTTCTATATCTTTTGAAAAAGGAAATCCTGAGAAAGATGCGAAATTATTTTTTATGCTAGCTGCCAAAGATGCAAATGCTCACATGGAAAATATTGCAAACTTATCAGAACTATTGATGATTGATGAAATGGTTTCAGATCTATTATCAATTGAAACAATGGATGATTATGTACGTGTGATGGAAAAACATCAGATGTAAAAATGGGGGGACTAGGAGTGAATATCATATTAGAGTTCTTGTTAAGTGTATGGGGTTATTTTGCTAAAAACATTTTGACTCAACCAGCATTTTTAATTGGGTTTATTGTGTTAATTGGTTATATTCTTTTAAAAAAACCAATTTATGAAAGCATTGCAGGTTTTTTAAAAGCAACAGTTGGTTATTTGATATTAACTGTTGGTTCAGGTGGATTGGTAAATAATTTCCGCCCAATCTTGGTTGGCTTAAAAGAAAGATTTGAATTAGATGCAATGGTGACCGATCCATATTTTGGGCAAAATGCAGTAACTGCAGGAATTGAAGAAACATTTGGCCGAACATTTGGTGATACCATGCTTCTTTTACTAATTGCTTTTATTTTTAATATATTGTTGGTTCGTTTCAAAAAATATACGAAATTACGTGCAGTATTTACAACTGGTAATGTGCAAGTACAACAAGCAGCGACTGCGTTTTGGTTATTATTATTTTGTTTTCCTGAATTAGGTAGAATTGAAGTCTTGTTAATAATGGGATTGATTTTAGGTGCGTATTGGGCAGTTGGTTCTAATTTGACAGTAGATATTTGTCAAGATTTAACCGAAGGGGCAGGTTTTGCAGTTGCTCACCAACAAATGTTTGGGATTTACTTCTTTGCACGCCTAGCTGAAAAAATGAAAAAAGATAAGAATAATAAGAAGCTTGAGGATATTGAGCTGCCAGGATTTTTATCCATTTTTAATGAAAATATGGTTGCGACATCAGTGTTGATGATTTTCTTCTTCGGAATTATTTTGCTTACCCTAGGAAAAGAATACCTAGTGGAAGCACAATTTATGGTAGCAGATCAAAGTTTTCTATTTTATATTTTACAAACATCTCTTATGTTTGCGGTATATTTAGCAATTTTACAACTTGGTGTAAGGACATTCGTATCTGAATTGACGGAGTCTTTCCAAGGAATTTCGAACACAATTTTACCAGGAGCTGTTCCTGGGATTGATGTGGCGGCAACATTTGGATTTGGTTCGCCAAATGCTGTTACAGTAGGATTCTTGTTTGGCGCACTAGGCCAATTTTTAATGATTCTATTGTTAATTGTGTTCAAGTCACCAACCGTAGTAATTGCCGGATTTATTCCGCTGTTTTTTGATAATGCAGCAATTGCAGTTTTTGCAAATAACCGAGGGGGAATTAAAGCGGCAATGATTTTCCCATTCATTTCAGGGATTATCCAAATAGCCGGTTCTGCTTTAATTGCAACATGGGTAGGATTATCGCAATATGGTGGTTACTTAGGAATGTTTGACTGGGCAACGGTTTGGCCATTTTTTACAATTTTGATGAAATTCTTAGGTTTTGTAGGAGTGGCTTTAGTGGTTATAATTTTGTTAGCAATTCCCCAGATACAGTATCGAGCAGACCCAGAAAACTACTTCTTAAAAGTAGATGATTATGATGAATATATAAAAAAAGTACAAGCATAAAGAAATGAAATGGAGGAATTATAAATGAGAGTATTAGTATCATGTGCAAACGGTTCAGGAACAAGTTTAATGATGATGAGGAGTGTAGAAAAAGCGTTAAAAGCAGAAGGCTTTAATATTACGAATATCCATCACTGTGCGATATCTGAAGGAAAGAGTACGGCTAAAAGCTACGATGTTGTATTTACCCCAATGAATTTTATAAATATGTTTGATTCTGCAAAAGACAAGGGAGTAACTGTAATCGGTGTGAAAAACGTGATGTCACCAAAAGAAATTACCGAACGTGTAAATGAAAGTGACTTAAAAGAACGTTTCTTAAAAAAATAGATTTGTTTTTAGATGGAATGGGTAAACTACTTATTCCATCTAAAAATATGAGAGGAGATAAAAGGAAAATGACAATTCCAAATTTACAAATTGCGTGTGATCACTCGGACTTAGCTTCAGCTTTAGCAGATATTTCTAAAGTAGGTGAAGTGGTTGATATTATTGAAGCGGGGACCATTTTAATGCTTCAAGTTGGCGATGAGGCGGTCAAGTGTTTTCGTGCACTTTATCCAGATAAAATAATTGTTGCCGATACAAAATGTGCCGATGCCGGTGGAACCGTAGCTAAAAACTGTGCTGATGCAGGAGCCAATTGGATGACATGTATCTGTTCAGCAACAATTCCAACAATGAAAGCAGCAGCTAAAGAAGTAGAAGAAGTTCAAGTTGAACTTTATGGGGATTGGACGTATGAACATGCTAAGCAATGGTTGGATGCAGGAATTACTCAAGCAATTTACCATCAAAGCCGAGATGCTTTATTTGCCGGAGAAACTTGGGGTGAAAAAGACTTAAATCGAGTGAAAAAACTAATAGATATGGGATTTCGAGTATCTGTTACAGGTGGCTTAGATGTAGAAACATTAAAGCTATTTGAGGGAGTAGATGTGTATACATTTATTACTGGTCGTGGTATCACAGCTGCTGAAAATCCAAAAGAAGCAGCCCTAGCGTTTAAAGAAGAGATTAGTAGAATTTGGGGGTAAGCTAAATGAGTTTACTTGGTATTTATGAAAAGGCAACACCTAAAGAAATGGATTGGCGAGAAAGGCTTGAATTTGCGAAAAAATTGAATTTTGATTTTGTTGAAATGTCAATTGATGAAACAGACGAAAGATTAGCGCGCCTTAATTGGACGAAACGAGAACGAAGAGAAATTGTGGACGCGATTTATGACACTGGAGTTAAGATACTATCGATTTGTTTAAGCGGTCATCGTCGATTCCCCTTTGGATCTAAAGACGAAGATACTCGGAAAAAGGCAATGGAAATAATGGAACAAGCGATTGATTTAGCTTCCGATTTAGGCGTTCGTTGTATTCAGCTAGCCGGTTATGATGTTTACTATGAAAGTAAATCAGTCAGTAGTCGAGAATATTTTGTAGCTAATCTAAAAGAGGCAGTTGCAAAAGCATCAGCTAAAGGTATTGTCTTATCTATAGAGATCATGGATGACCCATTTATGTCTTCTATCACAAAGTATCTACAAATTAAAGAGCAAATCCCCTCACCATATTTACAAGTGTATCCTGATTTAGGTAATTTATCTGCTTGGCCACAAAATAATCCGGCTTATGAATTAGAAATTGGAATTGGTGAAATTTCTCAAATTCATTTAAAGGATACTTTAGCAGTTTCGGAAAATTTCCCTGGGAAATTTAAGGAGGTTCCATTTGGAGAGGGGTGTGTTGACTTTATAGGGTGCTTGAAAACGCTAAAGCGCTTAAATTTCAATGGCCCATTTGTGATTGAAATGTGGAGTGAGGCAAGTGAGTCTCCGGAAAAAGAAATTCAAATTGCGAAGTCATTTTTACTTCCAAAATTAGAGGAGGCTGGGTATTTTGAATAAGGAAAAAGTAATTCAAGCTATCAAAGAAAGGGTATACAGGGCAAATTTGGACTTACCTCAATCAAACTCACATGGGGAAATGTAAGTGAAATAAATCGAGATTTAGGCGTTATAGTAATTAAACCTAGTGGAGTCTCATATAATACGATGAAGGTAGAAGACATGGTCGTTACAGATCTAGAGGGAAATCTTTTAAACGAAAAAAGTTTAAATCCATCTTCTGACTTACCGACGCATGTTGTGTTGTATAAAAAGTTTCCAAAAATAGGGGCAATTGTTCATACTCATTCAACTAATGCAGTCAAATGGGCGCAAGCAAGACGCGATATCCCAGCCTATGGAACCACTCATGCAGATACATTTTATGGTCCAGTTCCTTGCACTCGTCAACTGACACAAAATGAAATAAAAACGCAATATGAAATAGAAACGGGAAATGTGATTGTAGAAACTTTTCAAAAACGTGACATCGACCCCATGGCTTGCCCAGCGGTAATTGTTTATGGACATGGTCCTTTTGTTTGGGGGGAGACAACAGATGAGGCGGTTAAAAATAGTGTTGTATTAGAAGAAGTCGCCGATATGGCTTTGGGAACAGAAATATTAAACCCTAGTATCGACTCGATTGATTCATATTTACTGGATAAACACTATTATCGCAAGCATGGTGAGAATTCTTATTATGGACAGAAAAAATTATGAAACTTCGAAAGGGAG
>CAYNOA010000147.1:0-5303 GCA_964398695.1 uncultured Enterococcus sp.
AAATTGTGTCATGTTAAATGCCACCTTTCGTTGTTTCTTTTAAAATCGTTACGTTGACCTCTTGCGCTTTTAAGAAGGCGAGGGCTTGTTCACGATTCGCTTTTGTCCCTTTTAAAGTTACAATTAAACTCCCTAGCGGAATTTCTTGAATAATTTCGACATTGCCGTATAAAATATTGGTGATGACTTGGTAACGACTAAAAAGTTCCGCGATAATCGGTTCACCGGTTTGTTCGCCGACATAAGACAATTCAACGAGCCACTCATCATCATTGATTTGTGAGAATTTTTCATGCCCTAAAATTGTTTCAAGGGCTTGATCGACATGGGTAGCGGTACGAATAAAGTCACGCGTTAAAGCTTGTTGCGGTTGGCTAAAAATTTGAACACTTTCGCCGTGCTCAATGACTTGGCCGTTTTCCATTACCGCTACTTTATTACAAATTTCTTTCACCACTTGCATTTCATGAGTGATTAAGACAATCGTTAAGCCAAGTTTTTTATTGAGTTCTTTTAGTAAGGCTAAAATTTGTAAGGTCGTCTTTGGATCGAGTGCACTCGTTGCTTCATCACAAAGTAAAATTTCAGGGTCATTGGCTAAGGCCCGCGCAATCGCCACCCGTTGTTTTTGTCCGCCTGAAAGTTGACTTGGATAAGCTTTAGCTTTATCAGATAAGCCCACGAGTTCGAGTAATTCGGTCACTTTTTGTTTGCGTTCCTCTTTACTTTTCCCTGAATATTTCAAGGAGAAATCAACGTTATCAAAAATGGTGCGGCTATCCATCAAATTAAAATGCTGAAAGATCATCCCAATCGATTTGCGTTTTTCGCGCAAGGCTTTTGGACTTAGTGCCGTCATTTCAGTACCATCAACGATGACCTCTCCGGTTGTTGGGCGTTGCAATAAATTAATGACTCGGACTAAGGTACTTTTACCTGCCCCGGAATAGCCGACAATCCCATAAACGTCGCCACGTTCAACCGTCAAATGAACATCGGTCACCGCCGTGATTTTACGGCTACCTTGGCTAAAAACCACGGAAATATTTTTTAATTCAATCATTGTTTGTTTTCCTCCAATTGTTTACGTTTGTCTTTCAGGAAGTACGAAAAAAAGCCTCCTCAAACAAAGAAACGATTTTCTTTATTTGAGGACGCTTTTTGCGTGGTACCACCTCAGTTTAAACCCGTTTTACCAGGTTCCTCCTTCCAATCTTGCTTGTTACGCTAATTTTAAACAAAAAAAGTCCTTTTACTAGCTAATACTAGTAAAAGGACGAATCATCGTGTTACCACCTTTTGTTTGGAAGTTTCCTTCCCTTAGCCCAACATCTCTTTTTAAGAAAGATTGGTGTTTCTTTTAACGGTGAAACGACTCCGAGCTTGCCTACCTATCGACAAACTATCCTCCAAGGCCATTTTCTACTCTTTTGAACTTAACTCTTTCCACCAACCAGAGTCTCTCTTAAAAGCATCCAAGTATACTTTCCTTATCATAGGTTTTTTTATTCGTGTTGTTGTTGACTAATTTACCGCAAGTTTTCTTTTTTGTCAATGCTCTTTTAATAAAAAAGTGGTTTATTTTTCACTTATCGTTCGGATTTTCATGTCTGGGTGAATGTTCAAATGATTTTGCCTTATTTCGTGAAAAAGCGCCAAATCAAGTAACCACCCAAAATTAAAAGGATTAAAACAAGGGTATTTACCCAAGTCGTTGGTGCTTCTGGATCACCACCAATCGCCCCCATTAGTATCCGATTGGCATTTTCCATCCCTTTGGCAACAATTGAATCTTTCTTTTTTTTCATGATGCCACCTCTTGTTTTTCTTTAACCATAGCAGAAAGTTTAAAAAAAGTCTTGCACGAAACTTTCGTACAAGACTTTTTCATTGGATCTATTTGATTGTTGCTGTTAATTGATTTTTCTTTTGGTCGCGGCGTGCAATCGCGGGTAAAATCATTCCAATTAAGATTAATACAATTGGTGTTAAAATATTGGTAATTAATTGGAACCACCAAGCTTTTGGATCGGCGGCAAAATCTAATTTCGGAACCATGCCTAAAATACAAGCAAAGGCGGTAAAGAAGAAACACCAAGCACCGGCCATGAAGCCAATTTTGGGATTTTTTACAAATTTGTATTCGGAATCATATTTTTTCCAAGCCTTGTTTAACATCATATAAGCAAAGAAGACCCATAAATAACGCATTGGCATTACGACCGAATTTAAGTTCGTCATCCATTTGACTAAGGCATCCATGTTACCAATACCAATTAATGGTAATAAGATAATAAGGCTGACTAAAATACCAGTCAAAAGATAACCATTTTTCAAGGTGCCTTTAGCGGTACGTTGACGTAACCATTCTGGGACGTACATTGGATCGGCGTCAGCTAATAAAATTTGGAGTGGCGCATCAATTGAGAAGGCCAAAGCAGAAATTTGTCCAATCATGTTGGTTAAAGCATAAACGACCATTAATAAGTTCCCTACGCCGTAATAAGCCCCTAATTTTTGGAAAGCACTGTAGGCCCCATTCGTCATTAAGTCAGCGGGAATATTGTCACTGGCAAATAACATTCCCATGGCAATCGAACCTAGCACCGCACTGACTGCAACCATGCCGGCTAATAAAAACATCCCTTTAGGAAATTCTTTTGAGGGATTTTTCATTTGATTGACGTAAGGTGAGATTTTTTCCGCGCCACCCACGGCAAAGACTAACATTGAAATCGTCGTAAAGTAGGAGAAATCAAACTTGGGAATATAGGTACGAATACTCGTCATGTTTGGTGTCGCAATTTCCATTGAAGATTGAATCGCTGGTGCACCAACGGCTAATAAAATAAATAAGATGGACATCACAAACATCGCCGTACCGGCTAACCCACCGATGACTTTCAAAGTTGAAAGCCCTTTGGTAGATAAGTATAAAAAGAGTAAGAAAATTACTAAACTAGCTAGCGCGACTAAATTAACCGGCATCGCTGAAACCATCGTACCATCGCCTTTAAGCGCCCAACCTAAAGCGATTAAAATTGCTTGCGGTTTTTGCGCTAAATAAGGAATATGGACGACCCAATAGGTCCAAGCCGCGTAGTAAGCAAGGCGTTTGGTAGAGGTGTTTTCAACCCATGAACTCACGCCTCCACGACTGTCTTTAAAAGTTGAACCTAATTGCCCGACGATTAACGCATAGGGAATAAAATATAAGGCTAAGATTAATAGCCAAGAGGTCACAACGGAAATGCCTTGTTGTGAGTAGTTGTTTACGACGTTACCCAAGCCCCAAACCATGTTAAAAGCGATTAGGCCCACCGTAAACCAACGAATTTGTTTTTGATTCATTTGTTTGCTCCTTTGTATGAAAGATTAATTATTAAAAGATTGCCTAAATTATCATAAACAAAAGAAGCGCAATTAGCAATTCGTCTTTGGAAAATTCTAAGTCTGTTTTCATGATTCTCTCATGAGAACGGTTCGTTTCACTGCTAAATCCCATGAATTTCCTAAAAAAAAGCAAGACGGCTTCGTGCATCATGCTTTTTTTAAGAAATCATTCCTCGTGATCTTGGTATAAGATGCCTTTTGCAGCTAAGGCTTCTTTCATTTTAGCTAAACTCGCTTCATTTTGGTAACGAATGGTATGTAAATGAATGCCATTCGTTAATTGAGAAAGCAAGTGCGAGTTGGAGCTCCGGTATTTTTCCATAAAACTTGTAATTTGTTCAGGGGTTGCAATATATAATCCACCCACCAACTCGCCATACAAGTCGTGTTCGACAATGACATCTATGACTTCCACGCCGTAGGCAATCATCGTTTCTAATTCTTCTTGCGTTTGGTCCTCCCCATGTTGCACGGCAATTTTGGCAAGCAAGCCCTTTTCTTCTATTGCTGCATTTAATTTGTATCCTCTGGCGGTCGCAATAATGTCTTCACCGGCTGCACGTAACAAAGCCACATCGCCGACAATCGATTGGCGACTCACCCCAAAATTTTTCGCAAAACGGCTAGCACTAATTGGTTTGCTTGTTCCTTGTAATTCTTTTAAAATCTGACTGCGTCTTTGCTCGCCATCAAACATTTTTATCCCTCCAATTGACGCTTTTGATAAGCACGTGATTTTTCCATAATTGCCTCAAAGGTCGCAACGATTGTTTCTTCGTACGCTTTTTGCTGCACTTTTTGTGCCACTGTTTCTAAAACTTGGGTTTCACGATCAGTATCTAAAATTGGCCTTGCTTGTTCTTTTTTGATGCGAACCACTTCTGAAACGGCCGCCATTCTTTCTTCCAGTAAGCGAACCAACTTTGTGTCAATCGTATCAATCACTTGACGCACCTCAGCTAAATTCGCCACTGTTTTTTCCTCTGTCGTTAACGTTTTAATGACACGTGCCGGGTTACCGGCGATGACCACATTGTCTGGAAACGATTTGGTCACGACACTGCCGGCGCCAACCACCACATTATCGCCTAAGGTCACACCCGGTACAAGCACACAACCGCCACCTAACCATACATTGTCACCAATTTTTACCGGCGAACCATTTTCCAAGCCACTATTGCGTTCTACTGGGTCTAAGGGATGACTCGCCGTATAAATTTGCACATTGGGCGCCAACATGCAGTTGTCGCCAAAAGTAATCGGACAAACATCGAGCAAGGTACAATCAAAATTCGCATAAAAATCTTTGCCTACTGAAATATTATAGCCATAATCAAAACGTAAATTAGGTTCAATATAAGCGGTATTCGTTACTTTACCAAAAGTTGCTTTCAAAATATTTTCGCGCTCTTTTGGGTCTAGTTCGGCATTAAATTTCATCATTTGCTCACGCGCATAACGGCGATCGGCCACGAGGGTTTCATCCCCGGCTAAATAATATTCACCAGCAATCATTTTTGCTTTTTCACTTTTTTGACTCATTTCATAAACTCCTCTTCATTCGTTAATCTTAGGTTCTATTATACCTAAAATTTTGCTAGACGGGTATGCTTGTTTTTGTCACTTTTCTTCACAAACTTTTCTACCTTTTTCAAGTATTTCATGACAGCTTTTAAAATAAATGGTAAAATAAAAGTGATTATTATGAAACGAGGTGAAAAAGATGTTAGCATCGATTATTTATTGGGCCATTATTCTTGTTTGTATTGCTTGGGCTGCAATTAGCTTGTTCTTCTCTGTTTTCTATTTATCTTATTTCTTATATTTTTTATTATTTTTCATGATTATATAAAATTTAAAACTCTCCCCATTTCCTCAAGCAATTCTTGCCATTTATGTTATTAAAACGA
>CAYNOA010000148.1:0-4600 GCA_964398695.1 uncultured Enterococcus sp.
AATAGGCATAATAAGGTAAAACCACGTTAACGGTCTTCGCACTTGCTCGTTTCATCGCATCAATCATAATTAATAATTCCATGTAAGAATCATTGACCGGTTGATTGGTCGCCTGAATAATATACGTGTGAACGCCTCGAACACTTTCTTCAATATTAATTGAAATTTCACCATCGGCAAAAGTTTTTACGCCGCATTTTCCTAACTCTTTGCCAAAAGCACTGGCAATTTTTTCAGCAAGCGGTAAATTTCCATTTAAACTGAAAAACTTTACTGGTTTCTCCTGATCTGTATAACGCATAAGCCCCTCCAAATAATCTTTTTTTGTGCCCATTTCTTTTCCATTCTATCATTAATTGCGGTGGTTTTTCAAGGTAAAGACACGGTTGCATTCACCCATTTCGCTGGAATCACGGCTTCATAAGCTCCCCAGTTGTCATGGACTTTAAAATAACGCTCACCTTGACTAGTTTCTAGATAAGCATAGGCCACGACCCAATGATTGCCGTAAGTACTCCCCAAGAGTTGATTTAACCCAATAATCAACGGTTTTCCTTGATCAATTCGCTTGATACTGCGTTGCCAACCACCCAGCATCGTCGCGCGGGCTTGTACTGGGTAATGATGATGACTAAAAAAACGAGAAATACCATGGGCCACTTGCCAAGCAATCGTTGGCAGACCATGACGCTGAATAAATAACTGTAAAAAATTGGCTAAAGTCGTTACTTTACGCGCATTTTTTGCCCGAATATAGCGCGGAATAATCGTAGCATCTAAATGGTCTTGGTAATAAGCCAGGAGCACACTCGCGGCATAAGTACCGCATAGATAGCCTTTGGGCGTCCGCCAATTTTGATACAATTGAAACCGTTCCGCTGGTAAACCATGCCATACATCTTTTTCCATCTGTTCACTTCCTATACAAGGCTTGCCCCAAGTGTCCCAGTAAAATGTTTTAGTGCCCACTCATGACCAATCGGGTCAAAACTTGCGACCGCTCCTTCGACAATAAACACTTGATAGCCCAAATTATACGCATCGATGGCCGTATGTAACACACAGATATCGGTACAAACACCCGTTAAATAAAGTTCTTTAATTTGGCGCTCTCTTAAGCGAACATCTAAATCCGTGCCGCTAAAGGCCGAATAATGGCGCTTATCTAGCCAATAGACGTTGGTTAATGTCTTGTTTTGTTCATAGAGTGGTGCCAGTGAGCCATACAACTTTCGGCCGGTTGTTCCGATTAAATTATGGGGTGGAAACAATTTATTTTCTGGATGGAAGGTGTCCCTTGCATCGTGGCCATCAATCGCAAAAACCACATAAGCCCCTTGTTCAATAAATTCTTGCGTGAGACCAACTAGTTTTTCTTCAATGGCTTGACCTGCGCTCCCAGTGGTTAGAGCACCCTCTGTTGCCACAAAATCATAAGTATAATCAATTGACAGTAAAGCTTTCATAAAAAAACGCCTCCTATTCACATAATGCTAAAAAATGTAAGACCATTTCCGCGCTACGCTTACCCGCTAGTTCAATAAATTCATCAAAAGACACATTGGCTTGGTGGTCGGCCGTATCACTCATGGCACGTACGACTAGACAAGGTACTTCAAATTGGTGAGCTGTCTGTGCAATGGCCGCCCCTTCCATTTCACAAGCTAGGGCCATCGGAAAATACGCTAAGATTTCATCAATTTTCTTTTGATCGGCAATAAAACTATCCCCCGTTACAATCAAACCCTCTTTCACTTGATGCTTCGTTTCTTTGGCCGCTTGTTTCATTAATGCGGCAAATTTTGGTTCTGCTTCATAATAAAGTGGCATCCCCCCAGGTACTTGCCCATGTAAATAGCCAAACACCGTAGCATCCACATCATGGTAAGCCAATTGGTTGGCAATCACCACATCACCAACACTTAAGCCTTGGCCGATGCCACCAGCTGAACCGGTATTAATCACGAGTTCGACTTGGTATTGTTGGATTAACAAACTCGTTGTAATCGAAGCTAACACTTTCCCAATTCCTGATTGAACGACAATCACTTCATGTTTTCCAATGGTTCCTTGGTAAAAACGGGCGCCGGCTTTTTCCCAAGTTTTTAAGTGGTTTAACTGATTTTTTAATGTTTCGACTTCTTGTGACATGGCTCCGATAACGCCAATTTTCATGCTTATTCTCCTCATCGCTGCTTCTATTATTTACTTATTTACTTATTTGCTTTTCACGTTTACCAGAAAAAGACCATTAACAAAACGGCTACCAACAAACAAAAAACAATCACAATCCACTTCGTTAACGTCTTACTCAACTGTTGCGACTTGGCTTTTTCTTCGGTTCTTGTTTTTTGCAGCGCCGGTTGTTGCTTGGCTTTTTTACGATAAAAGTTATCAATTTCTTTTTCGGTCTTTTGATATTCTCTTTTGGCTTCTTTTTCAACTTTTGTTTGTTCTTTTTGTAAGGTTTGTTTTTGCTTACGTAATTCTGAACGCGTAATTAGTGGTCCTTGACTCATATTAAATCCTCTCTTTTAATAATAGTGTCTCCCAGTATAAAATTGCATAAATCGTTTTCGCATCACAGATTTCTTGCGTGACAATTTTTTCTTTTGCTTCTAAAAGCGTTAATTCATACACTTCCAGTACTTCATCGTCATCTTGCGCTAATGGGTTGTCCACTTTTTTTAAATTTTTTGCATGATAAAGATGTAGCAATTCATTCGCAAATCCTGGGGATAAATACATCGAGGCTAAATGTTCCAAAGTTTCAGCTTGATAGCCGGTTTCTTCTTCTAATTCGCGGGCACCTGTTTCGCTCGGTGAACGTCCTTCGTGTGTTTCGATTTTACCAGCAGGAATCTCTAAAATCACGCGTTCCAGTGGTTTCCGAAATTGTTTCACGAGGACGATTTTATTTTCAGCGGTAATTGCTAAAACACCGACTCCGCCTGGGTGAAAGACCAGTTCACGGTAACTGGTGCCACCCATTGGTAAGGTTACTTCGTCTAAAGCAACTTCGATAATTTTCCCTTTAAAAATCTCTTGGCGCTTAATTGTCTTTTCTTCAAATGCTTCATATTCTAGCATGGCTTCCCCCACCTTTATCATTTCTCACATTTTAACCTAGTTTAACATAAAAAAGTTTATAAAATTCCTAAATTATTAAAATCCATCGCAAGTCGTATACTTTTCTTAATTAGAACATGCTAAAATAACTATTGTAGAAGATACAAAGAAAACGAATCAAAGAATTGTCACTAGGAGGTACACAAAATGAATTTTAAAAAAGTTTTGGTGTTTATTTTGGGACTGGTTGTCTTATCCGTAACTTTCGGTTTCGCCGTTAATTCCGCAGACTTTTTCACTCTTTTTCTCTTTTTCATCGGGGCGGCGCTCTTAATTTTTGCCGTTCGCCTAAGGAAAAAGACGACTACGGCTCAAGATATACCGACTTTATCAAGAAAACGCGAAGAATCTTATTTAGCCAGTGGAATGACGCCGCGAGAGATTGAGGTTTTCCGTGAAACCTTATTCCAAACCAAGCAACAAATTGATCATTTGCAAAAAAACATCCAAGACAATGCGAAACTCAAAGCCATTGATTTGCGTCATGATACACTCAAAGCCGCAAAAGCTTTATTTAAAGAATTAGTCCAGGATCCGATTCGTTTACATGATGCGAGCCATTTTTTATATACCCACTTGCCTAACATGGTTGACTTAACGAATAAATACATTGAAATCAACCAACATGAAGTGAAAAGTCGGGAAACTTACGAAAAAATGGAAGAAAGCGTCCAAATTATTGATCAATTAGCCGCTTTAATTACTTCGGATTACCAAAATTTCGTTTCAGACGATTTAGATGATCTTGACGTAGAGTTATCCATTGCCAAACAAAGCTTAAAAAGGGATAATAGTTATAACCAGACAGAAATCCATGAATAAGCGCTGAAGAGCTGGAGGATTCCAGCTCTTTTTTAAAACATTGACCCTAGGAGGAAATCAAATGACCGATTTATATGCAAAAAAAAGTGTCGATCATACACTTGATGACTTATTAAGCAACCCTTTTGAAACAAACGAAACCTTAACGGTGACTCAAAAAAATGAAATCAACGACTTACAAAACTCACAACGCGCCCCACGACTGGTGGATAAATTACCCCTTGAGCGGCAACAACAAGCCCAAGAGCTCGCGACAAAAATTGACGCAACCGATCAACAAGCCGTCATCACTTACGGTTCAGCGGCACAAACAAAATTAAGTGAGTTTTCTGAATCGATGCTAACGCATGTGCAAGCAGCTGAAATTGGCCCGATTGGTGATTCGCTAACCGAATTAATGTATCGTTTGCAAGAGGCCAACCCTGATGATTTACGTGCCGGAGAAGGCAATGTTTTTCAGCGGATGTTTGGAAAAGTCAAACAATCGATTTTTGAAGTCACCGCTAAGTACCAAAAAATCGGCGCCCAAATTGACAAGGTGGCCGTGAAATTAGATAAAGAAAAAGAAGGCCTCTTAAAAGACAACCAAATGCTTGAAAAACTTTATCAAAAAAACAAAGATTACTTTGATGCCTTAAATATTTACATT
>CAYNOA010000148.1:4610-5287 GCA_964398695.1 uncultured Enterococcus sp.
GCCGGTGAGTTAAAGATTGAAGAATTAGAACAAGAAATTATTCCAACAGCTATGAAAAAAGCAGAAGAAACGGGCGATCAAATGGATGTCCAAATCGTCAATGACTACACGCAATTTTTAGATCGTTTAGAAAAACGGACCCACGATTTACGGCTGACCAGACAAATTACGATTCAACAAGCGCCACAAATTCGCTTAATTCAAAATACTAACCAAGCCTTGGCTGAAAAAATCCAAGCATCGATTCATACCGCCATCCCATTATGGAAAAACCAAGTAGCCATTGCGTTAACGCTCCTTCGCCAAAAAGATGCGGTCACCGCCCAACGCCAAGTGTCCGAAACGACCAATGAACTCTTGAAGAAAAACTCTGAATTATTGAAAGTTTCGGCGATTGAAACCGCCCGCGAAAATGAGCGGGGCATTGTGGATGTTGAAACCTTGCAAAAAACGCAAAATGATTTAATCGAAACCATCCAAGAAACCTTACGCATTCAACAAGAAGGAAAAGAAAAACGGCATGCGGCTGAAATTGAGCTCAGCCATATGGAAGAAGATTTAAAACAAAAATTATTAGATTTAACACACTAGAATAAAAACCAACACCCCATCAAGCAACTTAAGACTGTATAATATTTGGTGTTGATGGAGAAATCTCATAGAGATTTCTCCATCAA
>CAYNOA010000149.1:0-2043 GCA_964398695.1 uncultured Enterococcus sp.
CCACCTTCTGGTCCAATATCAATCAAGTGATCCGCCGTTTTAATCACATCTAAATTATGCTCAATTACTAAAACCGTGTTGCCTTGATCCACTAAACGTTCAAGGACGACTAATAATTTGGCAATATCTTCCGTGTGAAGTCCTGTTGTAGGTTCATCCAAGATATAAAGACTTTTTCCATGTGATTTTTTGTGCAGTTCACTAGCTAACTTCATCCGTTGCGCTTCCCCACCGGATAAAGTCGTGGCTAAAATTTCAGCAATATTTTTACCTTTGTAGCGTACTTCCAATGTTTCTGAGTTATAACGTTTACCTTGACAAATTTCACAAGGCACATAAACATCTGGCAGAAAATGCATTTCAATTTTTATAATACCATCGCCTTTACATGCTTCGCAACGTCCACCTTTCACGTTAAAACTAAAACGTCCTTTTTTATAGCCACGAACTTTTGCTTCATTCGTTGACGCAAACAAGTCGCGAACATCATCAAAAACACTCGTATAAGTGGCCGGGTTGCTGCGTGGTGTCCGCCCGATTGGACTTTGATCAATATCAATTAAACGTTCAATATGCTTATAACCCGTCAGCTTTTTAAACTTACCCGGCTTTTCCGAATTCCGATTGATTTTTTGCGCCAATGCTTTTTTTAAAATCTCATTGACTAAGGTAGACTTACCAGAACCAGAAACCCCGGTTACAGCAGTAAATGTCCCTAATGGAAATTCAACGGAAACATTCTTTAAATTGTTTTCGTTTGCTCCCGTAATTTTGATTGCTTGCCCGTTACCACTACGGCGTTCTTTTGGTACAGGAATCACTCGCTTACCAGATAAATACTGACCGGTTAGCGAATCAGGATTTTCGGCTACTTCGGTTGGCGTACCAGCTGCCACAATTTGGCCACCTGCGTGCCCGGCACCTGGACCGATATCAATTAAATAGTCGGCCGCTCGCATCGTGTCTTCATCATGTTCCACAACAATTAAAGTATTCCCTAAATCCCGCATTTTTTTAAGGGATTGAATGAGACGGTCGTTGTCGCGTTGATGTAGCCCAATCGAAGGCTCATCTAAAATATACAAGACGCCCGACAAGTTCGAGCCAATTTGTGTCGCTAGCCGAATCCGTTGCGCTTCACCACCAGATAAGCTACCTGAAGAACGACCTAAAGTTAAATAATCCAAACCAACATTTTGTAAAAAAGATAAACGATCGTGAATTTCTTTAACAATCGGACGGGCAATCGCGCGTTCTTGCTCAGTTAAAGTCAAATGATCGATAAAATCAAGCACCTGCCCAATTGCTTTTGCGCTGACTTCGCCAATATGTTGCTGGTTCACTTGCACACTTAAAGCTTGTGGGTTTAAACGGTAGCCGTGACAAGCTTTACAAGTTAATTCTGTCATATATAGCCGCATTTGCTCACGAGTAAAATCACTATTTGTTTCATGATAACGTCGTTTAATATTGGTCAAAACCCCTTCAAATGGGACTTCAACATCACGCACGCCACCAAAATCATTTTCATAATGAAAATGGAAGGTATCCCCATTTGATCCGTATAAAATCAATTCTTTTTGTTCTTCTGGCAGTTCCTCAAAAGGCGTTTTGATGTCAATATTAAACTCTTGGCAAGCTTGTTCTAACATTTGGGGATAATATTGCGAACTAATTGGATTCCAAGGAACAATGGCCCCTTGTTTTAAGCTTTTGCTTTGATCAGGCACCACTAAATCAAGATCTACCTCAAGTTTTATCCCTAACCCATCACACTCAGAACAAGCACCAAAAGGCGCATTAAATGAAAATAAACGGGGTTCTAGTTCGCCAACTGTAAAACCACAATAAGGACAAGCATAATGTTCGCTAAATAACAGTTCTTCTTGGCCAATTACATCGACCAAAGCATAGCCATTTGCTAAACGTAAGGCATTTTCTAATGAATCAAAGACTCTTGAGCGGATACCATCTTTGACGACAATTCGATCAACCACAATTGCAATGTCGTGTTTTTTGTTTTTGTCTAATTCTGGCACTTCA
>CAYNOA010000149.1:2053-5269 GCA_964398695.1 uncultured Enterococcus sp.
ACAACTCACCATTTACTCGCACCCGAACATACCCTTCTTTTTGCACCATCTCAAAGACTTTTTTATGTTGTCCTTTTTTTTGCTTAATAAGTGGTGCTAAAATTTGAATCCGGCTTTTTTCAGGTAAGTCTAATACTTGATTGACCATTTGTTCAACCGTCTGACTAGAGATTTCAATCCCGTCATTTGGACAAATTGGATGCCCAATTCGCGCATATAAAAGTCGTAAATAATCATTAATTTCCGTGACCGTCCCCACCGTTGAACGTGGGTTTTTACTGGTCGTTTTTTGATCAATTGAGATGGCCGGGCTTAAACCATCAATACTATCGACATCCGGTTTATCCATTTGACCTAAAAATTGTCTTGCATAAGCAGATAGACTTTCTACGTAACGTCTTTGTCCTTCTGCATAAAGTGTATCAAACGCTAAGGAACTTTTACCTGAGCCAGATAAACCCGTAACGACCACCAATTGGTCGCGAGGAATCGTTACATCAATATTTTTCAAATTATGCGCGCGTGCACCACGAATAATAATTTTGTCATTTGCCATCGCCTTTGCTCTCCTTTATTTTGCCTTTAACTCTAAAACCGTATCACGTAAGGTGGCGGCTTTTTCAAAATCGAGTGCTTTCGCAGCACTGCGCATCTCTGCTTCTAATTTTAGAATCAGTAATTCTTTTTCTTCTTTTGTCAATTCATTGACGTCAGTTATCTCATATTCTCCATGGTTTTCAGCCACTTTTGAAATCTTAATTAAGTCGCGAATTTCTTTTATAATGGTTTTTGGCACAATGCCATGTTCTTGGTTATAAGCTTCTTGAATCCTACGTCGTCGAGCCGTTTCTTCGATGGCTCTTTGCATGGAATCCGTCATTTTGTCGGCATACATAATGACTTTTCCTTCAGAATTTCGAGCTGCTCGACCAATTGTTTGTACTAAAGAACGCTCACTTCTTAGGAAACCTTCTTTATCCGCATCTAAGATTGCTACCAGTGAAACTTCGGGGACGTCTAAACCTTCACGTAATAAGTTAATTCCAACGAGTACATCAAATTCACCTAAACGCAAATCACGAATAATTTCCGTACGTTCCAACGTTTTGATGTCACTATGTAAATATTTAACTTTGATGCCTAGTTCTTTGAAATAATCCGTTAAATCTTCCGACATTTTCTTGGTGAGCGTAGTTACAAATACTCGTTCGTTTTTTTCAACTCGATGATTGATTTCTCCAACTAGATCATCGATTTGTCCCATAATCGGACGAACTTCAATGACTGGATCAAGTAAGCCAGTTGGTCGAATGATTTGTTGAATCACGTGATTTGTTTGCTCATACTCATAAGGGCCAGGCGTGGCCGATACATAAATGATTTGATGCACGTGTTGCTCAAATTCTGCTAATTTCAAGGGGCGATTGTCTAATGCAGAAGGCAAGCGAAAACCATAATCAACTAACATTTGCTTGCGCGCTCGATCGCCATTATACATTCCTCTAATTTGGGGCATGGTTACATGTGATTCATCAATGACCGTTAAGAAATCTTCTGGAAAGAAATCAAGCAAGGTATACGGTGGCTCGCCTTCTTTTCGCCCATCTAAGTGCCGTGAGTAGTTCTCAATTCCAGAGGTATAACCCATTTCACGCATCATCTCGATATCGTAATTGGTTCTTTGCTCCAAGCGCTGCGCCTCTAGCAACTGTTCGTTTTCTCTTAAAATCTTCAAACGTCCATCTAACTCTGCTTGAATAGCTATAATTGCCGTTTCTAGGTGCTCTTCATCCGTTACAAAGTGGGTCGCCGGAAAAATCGAAACATGGTCGACTTCACTGATCACTTCACCCGTTAAAGCATCCACTTCACGAATTCGATCAATCTCATCGCCAAAAAATTCGACTCGTAACGCTCGTTCATCTCTCGAAGCCGGAAAAATCTCCACCACATCTCCACGGACACGAAAACGCCCCCGCTGAAAATCGATATCATTGCGCTCAAATTGAATTTCAATGAGTGCTTTTAAAACTTGATCACGCGCAATTTCCATCCCCGTTCGTAAAGAAACGACTTGCTTTTGATATTCTAGGGGTGAACCTAAACCAAAAATGCAAGAAACCGACGCTACCACAATGACATCATTTCTTTCTAATAACGCAGAGGTAGCCGAATGACGGAGTTTATCAATTTCATCATTCACGCTTGAGTCTTTTTCAATATACGTATCGCTCGATGGGACGTATGCTTCTGGTTGATAATAATCGTAATAGCTCACAAAATATTCCACCGCATTTTCTGGGAAAAACTCTTTGAATTCACCGTAGAGTTGACCCGCTAAGGTTTTATTATGGGCCATTACGAGCGTTGGTTTGTTAATTTTTTGGATGACATTCGAAATCGTATAGGTTTTCCCTGTCCCAGTTGCGCCAAGTAAAATTTGAGCCTTTTCTTTATTTTGAATCCCAGTGACTAACTCCGCAATTGCTTGTGGCTGGTCGCCCGCTGGCTGGTATTTGGATTTTAATTGAAATTGATGCGAGGTATCTTTTTCGATCATAGCTGTTCCTACTTTCTGTTACAAAGTCTTAACAAACCTATTTTACCACACGAACATATTTTCGTCATTTTTTACCAATTATTTCCATTTCTCTTTTAAATTTTATTTAATATTAGATTTATTAACATAACGTGTAAGAAAAACGGAGAAAATTCTCTCATAAAAGGTGAATTCCTTGCCTAACGCCTTTTTAATACGTTATAATTCAAAAACATAGTTTACAAAGGAGGATTCATTACATGAAAAGATTTATAGCTACCCTTTCACTCTTTTCAATTCTTGCATGCGGCTTTTTATTTTCCCCAACGAATGCCTTTGCAGAAGATAAAATTTATCAAATCGGAACGGACGTGACTTTCGCACCGTTTGAATTTCAAAATGAACAAAACGAATATGTCGGGATTGACATTGATTTGTTTAACGCGATTGCTAAAAATCAAGGTTTCCAAGCAGAGTTCCGCCCATTTGGTTTCAACTCTTCCATCCAAGGTGTCCAATCAAACCAACTCGATGGCATGATTGCCGGCATGAGTATTACGGAAGAACGAAAAAAAACGTTTGATTTTTCTGACCCTTATTTTGATAGCGGAATTCAAATGGCCGTCAAAACAGACGACGAGACTACTAAAAGTTATGCAGATTTAAAAGGAAAAACC
>CAYNOA010000150.1:0-3922 GCA_964398695.1 uncultured Enterococcus sp.
TAAAATACGAGAAACGAATTCAAAGGTAATTGGTTCGATATAAATTTTATCGGCAATTTCTTTATCCGTCATAATTGTTGCTGGGTTAGAGTTTACTAAAACAACTTCATAGCCTTCTTCTCTTAAGGCTAGACAAGCTTGTGTGCCTGCGTAATCAAATTCTGCGGCTTGTCCAATAATGATTGGGCCTGAGCCGATGACCATAATTTTTTTAATATCTGTACGTTTTGGCATTAGTTGTTCCCCTTCCATGCATCCATCATTGCTATAAAATCATCGAATAAATAAAGTGCGTCGTGTGTTCCAGGTGCCGCATCGGGCTGGAATTGGACACTGATTGCTGGGTATTGTTTATGTTTTAAACCTTCAATTGTTCCATCATTAATTTCGACATAGGTTACTTCTAAAAGATCAGAGTTGATACTTTCTTTTTCAACATTATAAGAATGTCCCTGAGAAGTAAAATGTACTTTCCCTGTTGGCAAATGACGAACGGGGTGATTTCCATGATGACCAAATGGCATTTTATAAGTTTTTGCACCATTCGCTAGTGCAAAAAGTTGATGCCCTAAAGCAATCGCAAATAATGGAACTTTTGTTTGAATTGCTTGAATGACTGGAATCACTTGAGCAATACTTTCCGGATTACCCGGCCCATTGGTTAATAAGACCCCATCAGGACTTAGTTCTAAAATCTCTTGCGCACTGGCCGTGTACGGTAACACGGTTAAGCGGCAATTACGCTGCACAAGTTCACGCATTGTACTATGTTTCAACCCAAAATCTAAAATTACGACATGGTAGCCAATACCAGGGTTTGGATAAGGTTGGGTTGTTGAAACTTGTTCCACTTGATTCGTTGGTAAAACGGCTGCTTTTAACTGATCAAAAGCATGAGATAACTCATCACCAGCATCAACAATGCTAGCTTTCATCGTGCCGTTTTCACGAATTTTACGAGTCAGTGCACGCGTATCAATTCCTGAAATACCTGGGATCCCTTTGCGCGTTAGAAACTCATTTAACGTCATTTGACTGCGCCAGTTACTTGCTAGTCGTGCGTGCTCTTTTACTACAACCCCTTTACAAGTTGGGATTAATGACTCATAATCATCCCGATTCACACCAGCATTCCCAATTGTTGGGTACGTAAACGTAACAATTGTGCCGTTTGAACTTGGATTTGTAATTGTTTCTTGGTAGCCCGTCATGCCGGTGGTGAAGATAATTTCACCAAAAACATTAACAGCTGCCCCAAATCCTTCTCCTTCAAAATACGTTCCATCTTCTAGTATTAGCCAACGTTTCATCCTATTTCCCACCTTTTTTCCATGCAATTTTTCCATCAACAAATGTTGCAGTTATATCACCAAACAATTTCCAGCCAACAAATGGCGTATTCACACTTTTTGATAAAAATTGCTCGTCATCGACCATATATTCAGTTTCTAAATCAAAGATTGCTAAGTCAGCGGCGCCACCAATGGTTAAGCGTCCGACTTCTAATCCGAAAATTTCAGCCGGTTTCACTGTTAGCCAATCAATGACTTGTTCTAAAGTGAAGATGCCAGTTTTCACAAAATGCGTGTAAACCATCTGAAAAGCATATTCAGAACCGACAATCCCAAATGGCGATTGTAAGAAACTTTGATTTTTTTCTTCGTGACTATGGGGCGCATGATCCGTTGCGATACAATCAATCGTGCCATCTAATAAGCCTTCAATTAATGCTTTTTGATCTTCATTGCCTCTTAATGGTGGATTCATTTTCCAGTAGCCATGGTCTTCTGGAATATCTTGATCATGTAAAACTAAGTGATGTGGACATACTTCACACGTCACATGCACGCCTGCTTTTTTTGCTTCACGAATGATACGGACACTCTCCTTACTTGAAACGTGACAGACATGGTAGTGGACACCGGTTTCTTCTGCTAGCAATAAATCTCGGGCAATTTGTGAAGATTCAGTGGCACTAATAATACCAGGCAAACCTAATTCTTCTGAACGTTTGCCTGCATGCATCACGCCACCAAATAGTAAGGATTCATCTTCTGTATGCGCAACAATCGCCATGTTGTTTTTGGCGGCTTCTTTCATGGCTAGGTACATCGTGCCAGCCGTTTGTACACCAACTCCGTCATTGGTGAAGGCAAAAGCTCCAGCTGCTTTTAATCCAGCGTAATCTACGAGGCGTTCACTACGTAATTCTTCCGTAATTGGAGCATATTGTAAGACTTTAACAACCGCATCTTTATTGATAATTTCTTGCACCTGATTAAACTTTTCAACGGTATCTGGTACTGGATTTAAATTTGGCATTGCACAAACGGTCGTAAACCCACCTCTAGCTGCTGCTAGACTTCCTGTTGCAATTGTTTCTTTATAGGTGAAGCCTGGTTCTCTAAAGTGTACATGAACATCCACTAAGCCTGGTGTGACTAATTGTCCTTTTGCATCAATCACTTCATCAAAAGTTGTCTCTGCAAAAGCTTCTCCAATTGCATGAATTTTTCCTTCTTTAATCCAAAGATCAACTGCAGTTAATTCGTTATCGTGGGAAATGATTTTCCCGTTTTTAATCAGTGTATTCATGTTTTCCTCCTCCTAAGCTCTTCCTGTTAAAACAGCTTCTAAAATTGCCATCCGGACAAACACGCCATTTGACATTTGGGTAATAATTCTTGATTGCATTCCTTCGACTAAAGAGTCGGCTAACTCGACATCACGATTCACTGGTGCTGGATGCATAATAATCGCATGAGGTTGCATTTTTTTTGCACGGCTTTCGGTCAATCCATATTTTTCATGGTATTCCTCTTTTGAAAAACTTTCTCCCCCATCGTGACGTTCATGTTGAACACGAAGCATCATCATAACATCAACTTTTTCTACAAGTTCATCTAAGGGTAAGTAATGACCATAAACTTCAAACTCTTCTGCATACCATTCACGTGGACCTGAAAAGAAGACTTTCGCACCCAGACGTTTTAGCATTTGCATATTTGATTTTGCCACTCGCGAATGCGTAATATCGCCTACAATCGCAACTTTTAAATCTTCAAATTGGCCGAACTCTTCGTAAATCGTCATTAAATCAAGTAAGCATTGCGTTGGGTGTTGTCCACTTCCATCACCGCCATTAATGATGCCACACTGAATGGTCCGACTTTCAATCAAATTATCATAATAATGCTCATCACCATGACGAATAACGGCAACATCCACTCCAATCGCAGACATGGTCAACACGGTATCATAAAGTGTTTCACCTTTTTGAACAGAACTTTTTGATTCTTCGAATTCGATGGTTTCAATGCCTAATTTTCGTTCGGCTACTTCAAAACTTTTGTGCGTTCGGGTGCTATTTTCAAAAAATAAGTTTGTCGCAAAATATTGCTCTTTTTCAGGTCGCCATTTTGCGCCTTGTTTAAATTCTTGCCCGCGCGTAATCAAACCCATTACTTCTTGATCAGATAATGCTTCGACCGTTAATAAATGTTTTAAACTCACTCGTCCTGATTCAATTATCATGATTGGCCTCCTCTTAGTCCTCTTCGCTTCGAGAAACTTCTGGTAAAATTAGATTTAATGCAATTCCTAAAACCGTTGCTAACGCCATTGCAGATAAAGTGAAGGTTCCTACTTCAAGAACCAAACCGCCAATTCCCACAACCAAAATGACAGAGGCAATAATTAAATTCTTTTTCTTATCAAAATCAACTTTATTTTCGATTAAAATTTTTAAGCCACTCGCAGCAATTACACCAAACAAGACAAAGCTAATCCCAGAGATGACTGGGTTGGGAATACTCAAAATGACGGCGCTAATTTTCCCAACAAACCCGAGCGCGACGGCCAAAACAGCGGCACCGGCAATGACAAAGACACTATGTACACGTGTAATGGCTAAGACGCCAAT
>CAYNOA010000150.1:3932-5254 GCA_964398695.1 uncultured Enterococcus sp.
TGTGCTACCCCATCACCAGCCAAAGTCTTACTTAAGCCAGGATCTTCAAAGAAATTTCTTTTAGTTAATTTATTTAAAACCATTAAGTGGCCAATATGTTCAGTCATCGTAACAAAAGCAATCGGTGCCATGGTCACGATAGCGCCAATTTGTAAAGTTGGCTGATATTGAACGAATGGTATTTCAAAATTTGGTAAAGAAAACCAACTCGCTTGCGTAATAATGCTTGTATCCACAATTCCAGTTACAAGTGCTACCAAGTACCCGCTCACAATGCCTAGTAAAATTGGAATCAAACCAAGAAACCCTTTAAACCACATATTGAAAAAAATCGTTAGTGCTAAGGTAATTAAGGCAACAAAAACATAACGAAAATCATAATCACCAGCTGCGTTAAACATCGCACTGTTGGCCGCATTAGCTGCTAGCCCTAAACCAATAACCATGACCACTGGTCCAACAACAATCGGTGGTAACACTTTGTCTAACCAAGCCGACCCACTTCGTTTGACAATCATTGAAACAATTAAGTAGACCAAACCGGTCGTCATAGCGCCTTGTGCAATTGCTGGATAGCCTTGTGTCTCCATTAACATTTGCATCGCCGCAATGAAGGCAAAACTACTCCCTAGGTAGGCTGGAATTTTCCCTTTTGTAATCAGCAAGTAAACGAGCGTGCCTAAACCCGAACTAACTAAGGCAATCCCAGGATCTAGCCCCACTAAGCGCGGAACTAACACTGTTGCGCCAAACATTGTAAATAAATGTTGTAAGCTCAATCCTAACCAAGGTAATGGCTTGGGTTTCTCATAAATATCAAGGATTGCATCTGGATTTCTAAATTCTTTGGTCACGTTAAACATCCTCTCCTTTGCGAATCATAATCCGATCTTTGGTGTCTGATTCTTCCATTTCAACGATAATTTCTTCGGCGAGCGCAGTCGGAATGTTTTTCCCAACAAAATCCGCGCGAATTGGTAATTCTCGATGCCCCCGATCGACGAGGACGGCCAAGCCAATTCGTTTTGGGCGTCCTACATCCATAATTGCATCCAGTGCCGCTCGAATCGTGCGTCCGGTGAATAAGACATCATCGACTAAGATTACTTCTTTTCCTTCTAATGAAAAAGGAATATTGGAATCATGGACCTCCGCTTCATCTGCTTGATTTTTCTTATCATCACGATAAAGCGTAATATCCAATTCACCGACTGGAATTTCAATGTCTTCAAGCTGTTTCAAGCGTTCTGCAATTCGGCGCGCGATAAAAATCCCGCGTGTTTTAATGCCAATTAAAACAACATTTTCAATTCCTTGGTAGC
>CAYNOA010000151.1:0-5006 GCA_964398695.1 uncultured Enterococcus sp.
TACTCTTTACCGTTGGCTTCCACTAAAATGGGAAAGCCTTTTTGTTGGAATAAAATTTTGAGGGCGCTGGCAATATACACGAGTGAACCAAGCTTTAACTTGCTGAGTCTTCTTTTTTTGGTCGCCGTGTTTGCTTGATTGACAATGGCGCCATCGATTCCTATGCCAAGACTATTCAAAATGATGCCTTTTTTATCCGAGGCTTGTTCATGGAAAGTTAAAATATCAATTTCTTTTGGTTCTTTGGCTTTGATCATTTGCCAAAAAGCTTTGGTTGGTTCGCGTGAAATTCCAAAACCACGCGCAAAATCGTTGCCCGAGCCAGCTGGAATAAAAGCAACGGGGACTTTTTGGTTCAAAAGATGCAGTTCTTCGACTACTTGATGCAAAGTACCATCGCCGCCGATGACAACGAGTAGCGGGAAGGTTTGTTCAGAAAAGATTGTTTCTTTTTTCCAAGGAAGGAGATGTTGATCAAGCAACTCATGGAGGTATTCAATTTCATGATGGGCATACTTTGTATAATAGGTCGAAAAATTATACTGATTGTTCTTAAGCAGTTGAATAATTTTATCGGCGACGAATTGGCCTTTTCCACCACCAGAAGCAGGATTAATTAACAAATGATAATAAAATTTCAAAAGAACCCCCCTCGTTATTTCTTAATATCTGCTTAAGATTATAACACGAAATGTGTGAAAGGCGAAAATAAACAAAAAAAATAGAATCCGATGAGGTTTTTGTTGCTTGTCTAGTATATTGTTACCTAGACTTTCTACGCTAGAAGGTTCTTATGTCCACTTCGTCATGGCGTTTATTCATCGGATTCCTATTCAGTTAGTAAGGAGTACCTCAAATTCCCACATCCTTCTTTGGTATATTTCAGAGTTCACAACAATTCTTTTCTTGTAGCACCTACGTCGGCTACGCTACTGGGAATTCCTATGTCTCCTTACACTTATAATATAGCATATTTTTCGAATATTGCAAGCGTTTTCATAAAATAGGATACTTGCTTTAAACTTTCTTAATCTTTTTTTTGATGAAATAAGTAAGCATGAAAAGGGAGAGAAACCTTGATTTTTCAACGTTTGCTTACTAACAAAAATATGCTATAATACCTTTTGCGGTTCATCAACCATCCCGCGTTAACAAAACTTGGAGAAAGAAGGAAAAAAATGAGTAAAAAAAATAAAAATGGCCTTAAGACCTTATTAGTAAATGCCATTATCATGGGGCTTTACATCGTCCTGAGTTTAGTTTTACCCTTTTCATCGGGGGCAATTCAATTTCGCTTATCAGAAAGTTTAAATCACCTTGTTGTCTTTAATCGAAAACTACTATGGGGAGTATTTGGTGGCGTAGTGGTCTACAATTTACTCTTTGGTTTTGGTCCACTCGACGTGATTTTTGGTGGGGGCCAAACCTTGCTAGCCTTATTGCTAACAGCAAGTTTGGAAAAGAAGGTACCCGATGTGAAAAAGAGACTAATTTTAAACATTATTTTTTTCACGTTGAGTATGTTTTTAATTGCCCTAATGTTAAACATTACTGCTGAATTACCATTCTGGCCAACCTATGCAACTACGGCCTTGAGCGAATTTATTATTTTAGCCATTTCAGCACCGGTGATGTATTGGATTAATCAAACGGTTCGCTTTGATCAGCAAGTATAGTTCGTTTTTCAATTAATAAAAAACACAATTCTAAGAAGATGGTGCTTAGAATTGTGTTTTTTTATTTGGGTTAATCTTTGATGCGTGTAATGACTTTTCGAACTTTGGAAATTGATTCTTGGGCTTGCTCTTGATTTCTGAACATTAAGATGACATATAGCGAATCCATGATGCTTAATTGCGAAATACGAGAGGCCAAAGCTTCTGAGCGAAATTCGGTTTCTTCTGAGACCGAAATAAAAGTAACGTCTCCAAATTTGGCTAAAGGTGAACTAATTTGACTCGTAATAACAATTGCTTTGGCCCCGAGTTTTTTGACTGTTTCGGCAATAAAAATGGTCTCTTTTGAGCGTCCCGTATGCGAAATTAGAATGGCACAATCATCGGGTGTCAGTAAAGAAGCTTCCATTAACTGGATATGGTAGTCGGAACTATGATACACCGGGATTGGAGAACGCAGAAACTTATGATAAGTATCGGTCGCAACAATTTCCGATCCACCAACACCAAATAAATAGAGCCGGTTTGAAGCGTCAATAATATCAACGGCTTTTTTTAGATGCTCTTCTTGGAGTAGTTTTTTTGTGTCGGACAAGGAGGTGATATTTGATTCGAATACTTTTTGAGCCATTGTTAATTCTGAATCGTCTCTTTGAATATTTTCGTGAAATGAAATAGCAGATAAGTCATTTTCTTGCATTAACATGGCTGTTTTGAAATCTTTAAAACCATTATAGCCGATTTTTTTTGCAAATTGGAAAATCGTTGAATCTGCCACATCTAATTCAGTCGCCAAGTCGCTAATCGAACTATGACTAACCATTTTAGGGTTTTCTAAAACGTAATCTGCAATGGCTTGCTCTTTTTGACTTAAATTTTTATACATGGTCTTTATTTTGAGGCGAATTGAAGAAGTCATGCCTGTTCCTCCTTTCTTTATATAATGCGTGAATCATTCACTTTTAAAATACCTTTTTTTGTCAAAAAAAGCAACAAAAAACTTTTTTGTACAAAAGTGTTTACAAAAAAATATTTTTTTGTATAATAGAATTATAAAGATTGGAGGCGCTAACATGGAAGTTGGAGTTGTTGGTTTAGGGAAGATGGGCTTAAATTTAGCATTTAATCTAAAAGACAGTGGATACCAAGTCAAAGGCGTTGATTTATCACTTGAAGCGATGACGAAAGCTAAAGAAAAAGGCGTGGAAACTTTTCACCAAGTGGCAGATTTGCTCGCTTCGTTTCAATCAAGAAAAATTATTTGGCTAATGCTTCCAGCAGGAGCGATTACCGAAAACATGTTGGAACAAATTTTACCATTGCTTGAACCAAATGATATTGTTATTGAAGGCGGAAATTCGAATTATAAAGATTCTATAAGAAGAGCCACTCGGTTTGGGGAACAAAAAATCGATTATCTTGATTGCGGCACCTCAGGCGGCGTATCCGGTGCAAGGAACAATGCGTGTTTAATGATTGGAGGTAGCAAAGAAGCCTTTCTTTCGGTTGAAATGATTTTTAAAGATATCGCAATTGAAAACGGTTACTTATATACGGGCGGATCTGGGAGTGGTCATTTTTTAAAAATGGTGCATAACGGCATTGAATATGGCATGATGCAAGCAATGGGGGAAGGCTTCCAAATTGTCGCTGAAAGTGAGTATGGATTTGATTTGGCCGCAGTGGCAAAGGTTTGGAATCATGGTTCGGTCATTCGAAGTTGGTTAATGGAAATTGCGCAAGAACAATTTGAACAAAGTCCAAAACTAGCCGAATACAAAGGGGAAGTGGCTGCCTCTGGAGAAGCCAAGTGGACCGTTGAAACCGCTTTGGAAATGGGGATTGCGGTACCAACGATTGCCTTAAGTTTATTTGCTCGAAATTTATCTCAAGAAGACGAAAGTTTTTCAGCCAAAGTTGTTTCAGCGCTACGTAATGGGTTTGGTGGCCACGAAATGGCCATGAAAGAATAAGGAGTAAAAAAAATGTCAAAGTATAAAATTGCTATTGTGAATTCAAGTAGTTTTGGTCAAGTTTTCCCTGCTCATATTCAACGACTCAAACAAATTGGCCCCGTCGAACATTTTAACGTTGCAAGTGATATTGGTGGAAAAGAATTGGCAACGCTTTTAAAAGGGTACAATCTGATTATTGCAAGTGTGACGCCATTTTTTGAAGAAGAGTTCTTCCAACACAAAGATGAGTTACTATTAATCACGCGTCATGGGATTGGTTACAATAATATCAATTTAGAAGCAGCGAAAGCTCATCAAACCTTAGTGACGATTATCCCGGCAGTGGTAGAAAGAGAAGCTGTCGCTGAAAACAATGTCACGAATTTACTCGCGCTCTTACGAATGACGACCTTGGCTAATGAACGAGTGCGGCAAAATCGGTGGGAAGAACGCGCGGATTTTGTTGGCCGAACATTATTTAACAAAACAGTGGGAGTGATTGGTATTGGAAATACCGGTGGTTGTGTCGCCGAAATTGTGCGCAATGGTTTTCGTTGTGAGGTACTTGCGTATGATCCGTACAAATCAGATTTAGAAATTAAGCAACATGGGGCTGAAAAGGTCGACTTCCCAACACTGTTAAAAAAATCGGATATTATTTGTTTATGTGCAAACTTAACTGCTGAAAATTATCATATGATTTCAACCAATGAAATTGCTCAGATGAAAAATCATGTTTATCTTTCAAATAGTGCTAGGGGAGCTTTAGTTAGTGAAGCAGCGATTGTAAACGGTTTAAAAAGCGGGAAAATTGCTGGCTATGCGACCGATGTCTTAGAAGAAGAACCGGGTCGAAGTGATCATCCGTATCTTGATTTTCCAAACGTTATTATGACTCCGCATACTTCCGCTTACACGATGGAATGTTTAGAAGAGATGGGCGAAAAATGTGTCCGAGATGTGGAAGCCGTCGTTGAAGGGAGGTTGCCTGAACGCTGCGTGCAATGTAGTAGTCGCTTAGTTTAGTTGAAAGGGAGATGAGTAATGTTAACCGACTTAAAAGTAAAAGTGGGGCCGCAGCTTTATCGATACCATCTGGGGGCCCTGGATTTTGTACCTGATGTTTTAAAGGAATATCATGCCAAAAAAATCTTAATTGTGCATGGCACCGTCTCATGGGAAAAAGCCCGACCACGATTGGCTTTTTTGAAAAAGAGCAATTATCAATTTTTTTACCATCAATATACGGGTGAATGTAGTTATTATGGAGCTAATTTGATTCAAGAAATTGTGAAACAACAAGAGATTGACTTTATTGTTGGAGTTGGTGGCGGAAAGTTAACCGATTTAGTGGGTTACACAGCTCATTTAGTCA
>CAYNOA010000151.1:5016-5246 GCA_964398695.1 uncultured Enterococcus sp.
CTTTGGCGTAATTCCGACTTTGGCGAGTAATTGTGCGCCTTGGACACCACTATCGGTCATGTATAAAGAAAGCGGTGAAGCAGAAGGTAAGACGGAACACTTTTTGCGTCAAGCGGCCTTTTTTATCACCGATCCAGCGTTAGTCATTGATGCACCCATCGCTTACTTTGTGGCAGGATTAGCAGATACGTTGGCTAAATGGTATGAGTCAGAAGCTATTTTGGCACAAG
>CAYNOA010000152.1:0-5195 GCA_964398695.1 uncultured Enterococcus sp.
TAGATCCCAGCTTGCAGCAAGCGGTATGACGATCAAGGGCGACCTGAAATACGGATCGCAGCGCAGCAACGCCGACGGAAGCATCTCGCTGCTGTCGCGTCATACTGAGTTTCTGCATCCCGTCAGCAAGCAACTCATTGCTGTCGATGCTCCCCTACCCTCTGACCCTTTATGGAAAAAAATACTAAATAGCGACTGATTTTTATATTTTTTCCACAATACCTTTTCTTATTTGAGAAAAATGCACTACATTTGCAGAAATATTTGCAAATATGAAGAAATTCTTATTGTGGACGACCATATTCTTGTTGAGCCCAGTGATACTCTTCGTGGTCTTGACAATACTTATATACCTGCCTCCTGTACAGAATTTTGTGGTACAGAAGGTGGCTGACTATGTGTCTGAATCGACAGGATATGAAGTGAGCGTGAGACACGTGGAACTGAAATTCCCGCTCGACCTGCAATCGAAGCCGGGCCTTCGCCAGCAAGTACTTCAATATATTCACCAGTCCCATTATTAGTTGTTTGGTTTTGATTCGTTTGGTCGTTTTGATTTTGATTTTGATTTTGATTTACTTCATGATTAGCTGGCTGGGTTGGTTCTTTTATCGCCGCTTCACTTGAAGAGGTTTCCGTGCTCTCACTTGTAGTGGTGCTCGTTTCTGAAGCTTGCGTTGAACTCGATTCAACCGTACTACTAATTGAAGTTTCCACGGTTTCTTTTGGTGTGACCGGTTTATTTTTTTGGAATACTACCCAAGCACCTGCTGTAATTGGAATGGCCGCAATTAGGAAAATTAAAATTAAGACTGTTGTTAAAAATTTCGTACTATTCTTCTTTTTATTTCGTTTTCCTGAGCGGGTATATTCTTCACCCTCATCATAAATTGGCTGATCCCACGGCTCGTTTACCGCCTCTTGGTCTTGATAGTCTTTTTTTCTTCTGCTCAAAATTCAAACCTCCTACTATTCCTTCACGAGCATTATACCACAGGAAACTTGCTTATGTCTTAATATTTTACTAAGGTTTTTCAGTCTGAAAACATTTTTTTCAAAATTATTTGCCAATTTTCTAGATTTTTTTCAATCATTTTTTCCTTTAGTGGCGGAGCTGGAAGTTGCGCGTCATGGTAATCACAACAGTTACTTTGTGGCTCGGGTAGCGCTTCTTCTAAACAAGCCATTAAATATTGGCGTCGGCAAGTCTGACAACTAATATAAGCTAGCATTTGTTTTAATTTAAACATTTTTTGAGATTCATTTTCTTTTAAGCTGCTTAAAAACACCTCTGGCCCTTCAAGTAGTGCTTGTTGGTGCCATTTTTTTTGAAGTTCATCGGCCAATTCGATTTGGTCGTGCGTCAACTTCATTTCGAGCATTTGTCGATTTTCACGACTAGTTTGCTGAAAATAATAATGAACCTGTTCATCGCCTTTTTGATAAAGTAAAATGGCGTAACTTTGCGCTTGGTCGCGGCCGGCTCGGCCAATTTCTTGCAAATAATTTTCAACCGTATCGGATAAATCATAGTGGATGACAAAGCGAATATCACTTTTGTCAATCCCCATCCCAAAAGCGTTGGTTGCCACCAAAAATTGTAATTCGCCTTTTTGGAATTGCGTTTGTAACAAGGAGCGCTGCTGGTAATTGAGCCCCCCATGATAATAACCAATCGCATAATGGGTCTTTAATTCTTGATAGAGGGCTTCAACTTGTTTACGCGTTGCACAATAAATGATGGTTGCCCCTTCGATTTGGGCTAATATTTCATGCAAGCTTGCATTTTTATTCGTTGTTTCTCTGACAAAAAGGGCAATATTTTGCCGATTGGCCGATTCGCGAAAAACAGCTGGTGCGGGCTGTAATAATTGTTGTTTCATATCTGCTTCCACATCACTTGTTGCAGTGGCGGTCAAAGCTAAAGTCAAAGGATTGTCTAAAAAACGTTTGGCTTGTCGAATGTTGCGGTATTCTGGGCGAAAATCAATCCCCCATTGCGAAATACAGTGGGCTTCATCCACTACGAGTAAAGCAAGCGCGCTTTGCTTTAAGGCAGCTAAAACAGTGGGTTGTTGCAACATTTCTGGACTAATAAACAAAAACTTATAGGCACTTAAATAATCCAAAACATATTGTTTTTCAAAATGACTTAAAGTGGAATTTAAAGCGGCCACTCTTTTTTCACCTAGAATTTGGAGGGAACGGACCTGATCTTCCATCAAGGAAATTAAAGGCGAGATAATCAAAACAAGTCCGGGAATTAAATAGCCAGTTAGTTGATAACACAAGCTTTTCCCTGTACCGGTCGGTAAAATCCCCATGGTATCTCGCCCCGACAAGAGGCTTTCGATAATTTCTTTTTGATTGGGTCGAAAAGTATCATACCCAAAATAATGCTTCAAAGCTTTTTCTAACATATTTCGCCTCGTTTCATTTGGATTTGGTGGAGACGGAGTTCAAAAAAAGAAAGATTTTCTGGCAAGCGCAGTTCTTTATAAGAGTATAACCAAGAATTTTTAGGTAAACGGGCAAAGACGTCAGACATCGCTGGCTTCAAAAAATCTGAAAAAGGAAAAGCCGGATCAATCAGTGCCCACTCTAATAAATGATCATTTAAGGTGCTTGGTTTGATTTGGCGTTGCTGACAAAGCTGCTGGCAAGTCAAACCTTTTTGGTACAAGCGCTTAGTCTCCAAGGCACTTTGATTTTGGTTTTCTTGTAAAATTGGCGCGATAAATTGCGTCAGTAAAAATTCCGGGTGATTTTCAAGTTCTTTAAATAAGGGATGACACTTGGCTGAAATGGCCAAATGCGACCAAGGTAGCATCTGCTGAGCTTCAGGTAATAGTTGAAAAAAAACGGAACCACTCACTTGATAGCCACTAAAGCTCCGGGCTAAAAAATCAGCCGTTTCACTAGGTAAGTTCGCTAAAATCATTTGAAGTTCTTGATAAATCGTTGTTCTTAAATTTAAATGATGTTGCTTAACAAAAAGACGCGTCCGATTCAAAAAATAAGGAGAATTTTCAAGCGGTTGATAATTTTTCGTTTTGCCATAATAAGACGCTACTTGAACAAGAAATTGCACTAAACGCCAAGCCTGGGCTTCTTTTTTCCCATACCGGAAATAATCAATTTGGTTTTCAAATAATTCATATGGGTCGTCTAACCCTGATTGTTCAACATAGCCTAACTCGCCACTTGCTAGCTGTTCTAAAAGACCTGCGTCAATCAACTGGGTCAAAATCTGCTGGTAATGCGCCTCTTTTAATTCGGGAAAACTCCCAAAAAAAGGTAAAATATCATTAAAAAAGGCATAACTTAAGATTGAAGTACTGCGTCGACCAACCAAAACATGGTAAGTTGTCGTTGGCTTTAATTTGTGCTTTAATTGAAAGAAAGCTAAAATAAATTTATCCATCAAATCCTCCAAGAGAAAGTAGTGATTTTTTGTCTCAATTATGTAAAATTGTCCCTGAGCGCTGTATTGCTTGTGGTTTATGTAATGTTTATGCTCCACAAATTTTTGATTATGATGAAGAAGGAATTGTCTTATTCACGCAAAATCCAAGGGCTCATCAACAGTTTATTCAAAATGAGGAAAAAGAACAAGTCTTGACTGCTTATAAAAAATGCCCAACACGAGCGATTTTACTAGCAGACCTCCCCGCTTAAAAATACGAAAATAGACGAGCCTATTTTTTAACGGCTCCTGATCTGCAAAAAAACTAGCGCAATCGATTAGGATTGCGCTAGTTTTTTGATGCTTTTTTAATAAGATTGGTGATGACTAAATTGTTTTTTTCTTGCTAACCATGGCAGTAATTTCGCATGCAAGACTAAGAACACGACGCTAACAATCGTTCCTTTAATTAAGTTGAACGGTAAAACACCAATCACCACATAACTAGCTAAAGACATCCCTAAGAATTGGTCGGCGGTTACCCCAAAGAAAGTTAAGTAAAGCGGAGTAATGACAAAATAATTGGCAAGACTCATCACAACACTCATCGCCAAGACGCCGTTAATAACCCCCAAAATTTTATTGGTTGTTCCGTGATCTTTACGGAAAAAATAATAAATCGGCAACGTGAAAGTCGTGGTTGCTAAGAAACTCGCCACTAAATTTTGTGGTGAAAGGCCGGTTAAAGTTGTATGTAACAGCGAACGTAAAAAGGCCGTTGCGACACCTGCAAAAGGACCAAATAAAAACATACTCAGCAATACCGGAATATCACTAAAATCCACTTTTAAGAAAGGAAAAAGTGGCAAGACTGGAAAAGCAACAAATTGCATCACCAAGGCCATTGCAGCAAACATCGACACGAAAACCATTTTTTGTACTCTATTGTTCATTGTAAAATCCTCCTAATAGTTAGGAATCATCTTCACGAGGATTTGCTCTCCTTAACATTCGTCTGAGCCCTTGTTTCTTTTATTGAAACAAAAAATACCCTATTTCTCCACAGGGAAAAATAGGGTATTTGGCTAGCAAAAATTAAGCAACTCAAATACGCCCTATCTTCTTCCATCCAGACTATACTGTCGGTATCGGAATTACACCGATTCAACTCACATTCAAAAAAAACGTGAGGTCGTGGACTTTTACCACCGGTCGGGAATCACACCCTGCCCTGAAGACGAACCTTTTTATTTATTTTTACAGTTTCATTATAACTGCTTTTGTGAAAAAAGCAACTAATTTGTTCCATTATTTTCTTTTTGTCTGTTTCGCTAACTCCAGTAATTGGCTGACTTCCTTTTTATTGAGCTCGCGATACTCACCTGGTCTGAGCCCGGTCAGGGTTAACTGACCATATTTTTCCCGTTTTAATTTTTGAACAGGAAAACCCACTGCTTGCAACATGTTTTTAACTTGGTGGTTTTTCCCTTCATGAATCGTCAACTCAATAATACTTGTTTGTGATTTGGCATCATTAGATAAAATATTAAATTTTGCCGGCGCCATTTTAACGCCTTCATAACGAATGCCACGAGTCAATGGTAGTAATTGTTTGTTTTCGGCTTTGCCTTTTACCTTGGCAACATAAACTTTGTCAATTTGGTTTCTAGGATGAATAAGGGCATTGGTGAGCTGTCCATCATTGGTAAGTAATAATAATCCAGTTGTATCATAATCTAATCTTCCAACCGGATATAATCTTTTATCGGTTTCTATTAAATCAATAACG
>CAYNOA010000153.1:0-1091 GCA_964398695.1 uncultured Enterococcus sp.
ATATCACGTAACATTTCCATGGATAATTTACTCATCCGAGCTTCAGTATAACGCATCGCTGCCGCACCATCACCATCGACTGAACCAAAGTTTCCATGACCGTCAACAAGCATATAACGATAACTAAAGGGTTGGGCCATTCGTACCATCGACTCATAAATCGCGCTGTCCCCATGTGGGTGATATTTACCCATGACATCTCCGACTATCCGCGCTGATTTTTTATGCGGTTTGTCTGAAGTAACGCCTAATTCGTGCATCCCATATAAAATCCGGCGGTGAACCGGCTTTAACCCGTCACGTACATCCGGTAAAGCCCGAGAAACAATGACACTCATCGCATAATCGATAAAGGATTCTTTCATTTCACTCGTCAAATTGACTTCTTGAATATTTTTTTGTTTGTCTTCCAAGTTCCTACCTCCTCAACGATTAAATATCTAAATTCTTCACGTAGTGTGCGTTTTCTTCGATGAAATTACGTCTTGGTTCGACTTTATCACCCATCAGCATTTCAAACACTTGATCGGCTTCAATTGCATCATCCACCGTGACTTGTAACATTAAACGATTTTCTGGATCCATCGTTGTTTCCCATAGTTGATGATCATCCATTTCCCCTAAACCTTTGTAGCGTTGAATCGATGGTTTCGGTGTCGCTGGCAAGGAATCAATGACTGCTTGCAAACGTTCTTCTGCGTCTTTACCTGGTTGTACATACATAATCTTTTTACCTTGTTTGACCCCATATAAAGGTGGTTGGGCAATATAGACGTAACCGGCTTCAACGATTGGACGCATGTAACGATAAAATAGCGTTAATAACAAGGTACGAATGTGCGCGCCATCGACATCGGCATCGGTCATGATGACTAATTTATGATAACGGGCTTTGGAAACATCAAAATCAGAACCAAAACCAGTCCCCATTGCCGTAAACAAGGAACGAATTTCTTCGTTGGCTAAAATTTTATCCATTGATGCTTTTTCAACGTTTAAAATTTTCCCACGAATTGGTAAAATTGCTTGGAACTCGCGACTCCGGCCTTGTTTGGCTGATCCGCCGGCCGAATCTCCTTCGACAATAAATA
>CAYNOA010000153.1:1111-5165 GCA_964398695.1 uncultured Enterococcus sp.
TTCTGGGTCTTTACTTGAACAATCGGCTAATTTCCCTGGCAAATTACTAATTTCTAAAGCCCCTTTACGGCGAGTCACTTCGCGCGCTCTCTTGGCTGCTAAACGAGCGCGCGAAGCAAGCATCCCTTTTTCAACAATTTGGCGTCCCACCGTTGGGTTTTCCATCAAGAACTTCAAGAAGTATTCTGAGAACAAGCGATCAGTCACGGTCCGAACTTCTGAATTTCCCAATTTTGTTTTGGTTTGTCCTTCAAATTGTGGATCTGGATGTTTGATGGAAATAACCGCCGTTAACCCTTCGCGTACATCTTCTCCACTAAGATTATCTTCGTTGTCTTTCATAATCTTTTGTTTGCGTGCATAATCATTAATCACACGCGTTAAAGCGGTTTTAAAGCCTGACTCGTGCGTGCCGCCTTCATACGTATGAATATTGTTTGCAAAGCTTAATAAATTCGTATGGTAACCATCGGTATATTGTAAGGCCACTTCAACAATAATGTCTTGTTGCTCTCCTTCAATAAAGACTGGCTCAGGGAATAAAACGGTTTTGTTGCCATTTAAGTGCTCAACGTAACTCTTAATCCCGCCTTCATAGTAAAATTCTTTTAAAACCGACTTTTCCGGGCGGCGGTCCTCAATCGAAATGTGTAAACCACGATTTAAAAAAGCTAATTCGCGCACCCGAGTCGCTAATTTTTCAAAATTAAACTCAGTTGTTTCTGTAAAAATTTCAGCATCCGGCATAAAATGGACTTCGGTTCCGTGACGTTGCGTTTCTCCGATTACTTTTAAGTCAGCAACCACATTTCCCCGTTGGAATTCTTGGTAGTGGATTTTGCCTTCTTTGTAAACTTTTACTTCAAGCAATTCAGACAAAGCGTTTACAACGGACGAACCCACCCCGTGGAGTCCACCGGAAACTTTGTAGCCACCGCCGCCAAATTTCCCACCAGCATGTAAAATTGTAAAAACCGTTTCAACTGCTGGACGACCCGTTTTTTCTTGAATCCCCACTGGAATTCCCCGACCATCATCAATGACCGTAACACTATTATCTTTTTCGACAATGACTTCAATCTTTGTCGCAAAACCAGCGAGTGCTTCATCAATCGAGTTATCAACAATTTCCCAAACTAAATGGTGTAAACCTTCTGAGCTGGTTGAACCGATGTACATCCCTGGACGTTTACGAACGGCTTCTAGCCCTTCTAAAACTTGAATCTGACTGGCATCGTATTCTTTTGCACGTTCTACTAATACTTTTTCTTCTTCCGTCACCTAGTTCTTCTCCCCTTTAATGGACCCGTTTTGAACGTAATAGATTTCTGGTTCAACGGTCATTTTATCTTTTAAATGTTCTAAAGTTGTGGTTGTAATAAATGTTTGCACTTTGTCTTCGATTGTTTTTAATAAATGCAACTGCCTTGAATCATCTAATTCACTCATGACATCATCTAGCAGTAAAATCGGGTATTCTCCGGTGACTTCATAAATGAGGTCAATTTCTGCTAAACGTACACTCAAAGCCGTTGTTCGTTGTTGGCCTTGGGAGCCAAATGTTTGAACATTTTTTTGATTAATTAAAAAAACGACATCGTCACGATGGGGGCCAACCACCGTCATTTGCCGAAACCGTTCTTTTTCTTTGTTTTTCTCAATCAATGCGGCAAATTGTTGTTTGATGGTATCAATGGTGGACACCTCTGAAAGTGAAAAACTGGATAAATATTCGAGGGTCAGTGTTTCTTTGCCTTGGCTAATTACTTGGTGGAGTTGATTCGCCCAATATTCTAAACGCCTAATAAACGTTTGACGGGCAAGTAAAATTTTACTGCCAAAGTCAATCAATTGTTCGGTTAAAACCTCTAAATAAAGTTCATCCCTTTGTTTTTTATCGGCTAATTGTTTTAAATATTGATTGCGTTGTTTCAGTACCTTTTGATATTGCACTAAATCATACAAGTAGACCGGATTCATTTGTCCGATTTCCATATCTAAAAAACGACGGCGAATTTGCGGGCTCCCTTTGACTAATGACAAATCTTCTGGCGCAAATAAAATCACGTTTAATTGCCCAATATAACTGCTTAGTTTCTTTTGTTCAATATGATTGACTTTCGTTTTTCGGCCTTTTTTCGTTAAAAAAAGTTCTAAAGGCAAGCTCGTATGTTTTTTTTGAACAATCCCTTTAATATACGCATACTCTTGCTCCCAACCAATCAATTCTTGTTCATGCGTCGTTCGATGACTCCGCGTCATGGCTAAGACAAAAATACTCTCAAGTAAATTCGTCTTGCCTTGTGCATTTTCACCAAGGAAAATAATTAAATTCTTTTTAAAGGTTAAATGAGCGGCTTCATAATTACGAAAGTGTTGCACTTGAAGCTCATTTAGGCGCATGAATTTGATCCTGTTTTTCCATAAAGAAAGTACCCTCCCCGGGTACTTCAATCATCATACCAGCATAGAGTTTACGCCCGCGACGGTTTTCTGGCTCGCCATCGACAAAAACAGTCTTTTCAGCTAAAAACCACTTCGCTTGACCACCACTACTGATAATGGTTGCCTCTTTTAACATTTGTCCTAGTGTCATATATTCTGATTTTAGATAAATTTTTGTTTTCATTTTTTTCCTCAATTCTTCACGAAGTACATAGTTTCATTATACTCTTTTAAAGGGAATAAAACAAATTTATCCGCATATTTATGCTTTTTAACCGCTTCACCTTGAAATCGACGTTTATTATTCAAAACAAAAAAAACGGCTTAAAAGTGCTTTTAAGCCGTTTTTTGGTTTTCTGTTATTTTTTTCAATGATTTTCAAGTGATTTGAAAAATTAATTGGTCCGCACCGGTGTAATTAATTGCACAAACTCGCCTTGCCCTTCTGATGGTTCTAAAATAAAAGGACGAATAGCTGAAATAAACTGAATTTGAATCGACGTATCACCAAACGCACGTAGAGCTGCTTTCATATAATCTGGATTAAAAGAAATATCAAGTGGTTCACCAGAAACTTGGCTATAACTCAAACTTTCTTCCACTTTTCCAATTTCTGGTGAATTACCATATAAAACAACCCCATCATCCGCAATGTGTAAACGCACGATATTATTGCGACCTTCATGCGACAGTAATGAGGCACGATCAATTGCAGCTAATAGTTTTTTCACATCAAACTCTATGATCGTATTAAAACTACTTGGAATTAAGCGGTCCGTTTCTGGATACGTCCCTTCTAATAAACGAGAATAAAATTTCATGTTTTCTGTTTCAAAAAGCACTTGATTATCCATCATGCGAATGGCAATCATGGCTTCTTCGTTATCACCATAAGAACGAGAAAGTTCAATTAAACTTTTACCTGGAATCACAATATCAAATTGCTCATCGGTATTTTCTAAAGGAAGCTTACGTTGGCTTAACCGATGCGAATCGGTGGCAACGGCTAAGAGTACTTGATTTTTTAACACAAAATGGACCCCAGTTAAAATGGGGCGGCTTTCATGTTGCGAAACCGAAAAAACCGTTTCACTGATTAACTTATTTAACACATGAACTGGAATTTGAATTTGATTGTTTGTTTCAATGATTGGTAAATGTGGATAATCATCGGCATCTAACCCATTGACCATAAAATTTGCTTTACCAGAAGTAATCGCGACTTGATTGTTTGCAACGACTTCTAAGCTAAAGTCCTCTTCTGGTAAGCGACGAATAATTTCACTGAAAAAACGGGCCTGTAAAACAATCGCACCTGTTTGTTCAATTTGCATTTGTGCTTGTTCGTGATTGACATTTAAAAATGTTTCAATTGAAATATCGGCATTGCTACCCGTTAAGGTTAAACCTTGTTGAGACAACTCGATTTTTACCCCCGTTAAAATCGGCATGGTGGTTTTAGAGGCAATCGCTCTTTGAACGGTTTGTAATTCTTGAATAAAGGTATTGCGATTCATTGTAAATTTCATAGAAGAAAGACTCCTTTTTCTTTTATTATTAGTAAATAAAAAATAGTAGTAGTAGTAGGGCTGTTAGTTCTGTGGATAAG
>CAYNOA010000154.1:0-5134 GCA_964398695.1 uncultured Enterococcus sp.
TTTTCAAAATTTGCTAGCCCTATTGTAGCAAAGAAAAGACAAAGAAGAAATCAAGAAATTTATCATTTTAAAAGCTTGGCGAATTATGATAAGATAGACTTTGTTCGAAATAAGAAGTAATTATTTTAAAAATGATTTAGACAAAAGGAGAATATTCAATGTTTTATCGCTTGATGCGTGGTCTCGTTCGAGGTGTTTTATTTCTCGTGAATGGGCCATTTGAAATTCAAAATAAAGAAGCCTTACCCAATGATGAAAATTATATTTTAGTGGCTCCACACCGGACTTGGTGGGAACCTTTGTACATGGCGGTAGCAGCTCGGCCGAAGCAGTTTGCTTTTATGTCCAAAGAGGAACTATTTAAAAACCCAATTTTGCGTTTTATCTTAAAAAACTCGAATGCTTTCCCAATCAATCGTCAGAACCCGGGCCCAAGTGCGATTAAAACGCCAATCAAAATTTTGAAAGACACCGATTTGTCTTTAATTATGTTTCCAACGGGCACGCGACATTCTAAAGAGTTAAAAGGCGGGATGGCGATCATTGCGAAAATGGCTAAGGTGCGCATCGTTCCTTGCGTCTACCAAGGACCCTTGACTTTAAAAGATTTGTTTAAGCGTAAAAAAGTCGTGATGGCTTTTGGTGAGCCGGTCGATATTTCAGATATTAAAAAAATGAACGCAGAAGGCTTAAAGATCGTCGAAACACGCATTCAAGAGGCTTTTGATCAATTGGACTACGCCGTGAATCCGTCATTTAAGTATGAAATTAAAACAGAAATTCCCACTTCAACGAAGAAAAAATAACTAAAAAAGCAATACTTTCAAAATCGAAAAATTTTGATGGTGTTGTTTTTTTGTCCGTAATTCTAATTTTCCTGAAAGCTTAGTGGTATAATGGTGAGAAGAAGCTTTTTTAGGAGGGAGAAAATGCGGTTTTTACATACAGCCGATTGGCATATTGGCAAGAAACTTCATGGCTATGATTTACTGAAAAACCAAGAAGCCGCTTTGAAAGAAATCTTAGCCCTTGCACAAAAAGAAGCCGTCGATGCCATCGTCGTTGCGGGGGATTTATATGACCGTTCGGTACCTGCGGTTGAAGCGGTCGAACTGTTAAATCGTTCTTTGTATGAAATGAACTTACAGGCAAAAATTCCGATTTTGGCGATTTCGGGTAATCATGATTCCGGGCCACGTTTAGGCACGGGAAGTCCTTGGTTTTCGCAAAATCAGTTTCATTTACATACAAGGATGGCGCAAGCACTCGTGCCGGTGGAGTTTGAGACAGTCCAATTTTTTTTGCTGCCTTATTTTGAACCAATTGAAGCGCGTTTATACTTTGATGAGGAATTAACCACGATTGGCGCGGCGGTGGCGCGTGTCCTAGAAGAAATGCAAAAGGCCTTTCATCCGGAGAAAAAACAAGTTTTAGTCACGCATTTTTTTGTCGCGGGGAGTTCACGCACGGATTCTGAAACCAGCATTGCTGTAGGTGGGTTAGATAGTGTACCAAAAGATTTGTTTGCCCCCTTTGATTATGTGGCCTTGGGGCATTTACATTCGAAAAACGCTTTAAAAGAGGAAAAAGTGCGCTATAGTGGCTCACTTTTAAAGTATTCTCTTTCTGAAATCAATGACGAAAAAGGTCTTTTGCTAGTCGACATGGACCAAGCGACAGTGACCTTTCACTCGTTCCCAGTTGTTCAAGAAATTCAGACGTTAACGGCGAGTTTTGCGGAACTAACGGACCCGAAATTTTATCAGGCGCTTAAGCGAGAAGATTTTTGGCATTTTACTTTGACCGATCGGGCAGTCATTCCCAATATGATGAATCAATTACGGCAGATTTATCCCTTTATTTTAAGTGTGGATCGTCTTGGGGGACAAACGAGTTTACCAATGGCGCCCTTAAAGAAAATTAAGCAAAAATCACCAGAAAAATTGGCGCAAACTTTTTTCACTGAAATGACGGGTGACGCGTTAACACCTCAACAAAGCAATTGGCTAAAGGCGGGTTTAGTGGCGGCCAATGAGACAGAAAAGAGGGATATTTTGTGCAACCAAGAAAATTGATTTTACAAAATTTTGGTCCGTTTATTCATGAGACCATTGATTTTTCTGGCTTTGAAGGCAATGGGTTATTTTTAATTAGTGGGAAAACCGGGGCGGGCAAGACGACGATTTTTGATAGCATGTCTTATGCTTTGTTTGGTGAAACAACGGGGCAACAACGTAGTGGCAAAGAAATGCGCTCGATTTTTGCTTCGCCGGATGAAGCAACGAAAGTGACGTTTTTATTTGAGCGTCAAGGGTTTTATTATGAAGTGGCGCGCAGTCCAGAACAAACCTTGAGTAAAAAACGAGGAACGGGCACCACCGAGCAAGCAAGTAAAGTGACTTTGACGGTTTATAATGGTCAAATGCAAGAACAAAGGCAATTGACCAAACGCCAAGAGGTCGAAGCGTTTATTCAAGATTTGCTGCAACTCAATGCGAAACAATTTTTCCAAATTATTTTACTACCACAAGGTGAATTTCGTAACTTTTTAATTGCGCCTTCTAGTGACAAAGAAAAGTTGTTACGCAATGTTTTTGGCACGAATCTTTACCAACGGCTAACCGACTGGTTAAATGAGCAGCAAAAACAGCAGCAGCAAAATTTAAAAGAACAAGAAAAGAAAATTGAATTGTTAAGTGAAGGCTTTAAATGGCCAGAAGAAAAAGAGCTAGCGTTAACGGTAGCGGAACAATTGACGCAGTGGACCGCGGCGCAAGCCGGGCTAGAAGCTGCCATTCAAATGGAAGAAACGAAACAAGCGGACTTAGAAACAAAACGAAATAATCAAGAAAAAGCTTATTACGCCGCGCAAACCCTGGCCAAACGTTTAGCCGAGTATCACCAGCTACAAGCCGATTTGGCCTTGTTAAAAACACAAAGGGCAGAAGTTGAAGAGCAAGAGGCGCATCTACGTTTTTTACGTCAATTGGAAAAAGATGCGGTCCTTTTAAAGCAACTCGAACAGGCACGTTTGACCCTAGCAACCCAACAAGATCAACAAGCTGTGATTCAAGCGCAACTGGTGACCTTTAGTCAAAACCAAGCCGATTGGGCAAACCAAGCAAGCGCCATGGCGGAAAAGGCCACGAAGATTGAGGCCTTAGCGCTTAAAAAACAAGAATTGCAACGCTTAATGCCGCTCGTTGACCAAATGAAGGCAGCCGTCCTTGCCCAAACTGAGTTGCAACAAACCTTGGCTAAAACGCAGCAGCAATTTGCGAAAATTCAGACGCAACAAGCGGATGAAAAAGCTGTCGCCGCGGCCTTAGAAAAAGAAATCGCGCAAAAAGCAACCTTCGATCAAGAAGCGCTCGAACTAAAGCAAATTGAAACGACTTTGGCGCGGCATGAAGAAAATCAAGGAACACTTGAAAATTTAACGACAACTTTAGCTAAGGGTACGCAAGCCAGCACCGAATTCGCCCAAGCTTGCACGGACTTTGAAACACAAGCCGCCGAAAAAGAACAAGCTTTTTTACATTTGCAAAGTGAATGGGCTAAACTACAAATTGAAAAATGGCAACAATTACTCATTCCTGGCGAGCCCTGTCTGGTGTGTGGTTCAACGACGCACCCAATCTTAGCGCAGGCCGACACAGCCGTTAAAGCAGCTGACATTACCGTCACCGAAGAAAAAGTCGAAGCGGCCCAGCAAGCCTGGCAACAAGTACAAAGCCAATGGCAAAGGGCCAAAGAAAATTTAAAGGTGCAAGTGGCTAAAAATGAGTTGCTTGAGCAAAATTATCAGCAACAGCTGGCTAGTCAAGCAGTCCTGGGCACCCAATTGCAGGCACAACTTCAAGTAAGGGATGGGGCGTTTAGGCAAGCTTTTGCGCAAAGAACCCAAGCTTGGCAAGAAAACCAAGCAAAAATGGTAGCCGCACAAGCACAGCTGGTAAAAATCCAAGCAAAAATTAGTGAATTTACGCAGGCTTTGGATGAAGGCCAAGAAGAAATGCAGACGCTTCAAACGCAGTGCATCCAACAAGACGAACGCGTGCGGAATCTAGCGAGCCAATTTGACCAAATATCGAGTGAAGGCGTTGAAGAAGAATTTCACCAAGTCGCAGCTAAACTGACTGAAATGACGCAAGCATTGACGGCTTATCAAGCTTTAGGCCAAGCGCTAGAAAAAGAACACGTTGCCCTTTTAGAAAGACAAGCGGGAATGAAGCAGCAATTTTTGGCAAGTGAAGCAGCCTTAAAGGCCCACGAGTTGGCCTTTAATAGCTTGTTAGCCAGTTATCCAGTAGGAACAACGGAAGCCAGTTTACTTGAGCAACAAGTTGATTTGGGACAAATGAGTTCCTTAGAACAAGCCGTCCAAAGCTATCGCGAACGCTGGCAATTTTTAACGACGCGTTTAGCGCAAGAAGCCGACTTAGCGGGACAAGTGGCGCCGGATTTAACCCAGTTGGAAGCGACTTTTGCCGCCACAAAAGCGCAATTACTCGAACAGCAAAAGCACGTTTTACAACAAAAAGAACAATGGCAACACAACGCGAACCTCGTGGAACAAGTCCAAGCCTTGTATGAACAAACGCAAGCGGCTTTTGCGGAACTAGCGCAAATGGAGCAACTCAGCCAAACGATGCGTGGCGATAACGTGCAACGGTTGAGTTTTGAACGTTATTTGTTGCAAACTTATTTAACTGAGGTGCTAGAAGTGGCCAATCACCGTTTAATTCGCTTAACGCGTGGCCGCTACCAATTTTTAATTTCTTCTGAAAAAGGTAGCTATCGCAGCTCGACCGGGCTTGAAATTAATATTTATGACGACAATGCCGGGGCGCTTCGGCGGGCTCAGACACTATCGGGTGGCGAGAGTTTTATTGCGGCTTTGGCTTTAGCCTTGTCTTTAGCCGACGTCATCCAACAACAAGCAGGTGGGATTGCCATTGAAGCCTTATTTATTGATGAAGGCTTTGGTTCTTTAGATGAAGATTCGTTAGAAATGGCGTTAGAAGCTCTTGAAATGATCGAACAAGAAGGACGCCTGATTGGCATTATTTCGCACGTGCGGGAATTAAAAGAACGCATTTTCCAACAATTAATCGTTGAAACTAATGGTAAT
>CAYNOA010000155.1:0-5068 GCA_964398695.1 uncultured Enterococcus sp.
CATGGAAATGTTACGTGATATTAATAAAAAAACGGTTGATTTTAAAGGAAACTATGACGAAAGTGAACAAGAACCGGAAGTTTTACCGGCACGCTTTCCCAACTTATTAGTCAATGGGACTACCGGGATTGCCGTTGGGATGGCCACGAATATTCCACCGCATAATTTAAACGAAGTCATTGCAGCCATCGATGTTTTAATGGCCAATCCAGCGGCTACGACGGCCGATATTATGGAGGTTTTACCTGGACCTGATTTTCCAACGGGTGGGTTAGTCATGGGGAAATCTGGCATTCGTCGCGCGTATGAAACGGGTCGGGGTTCGATTACGATTCGAGCGAAAGTTGAAATCGTGGAAAAATCAAATGGCCGTGAACGGATTTTAGTGACAGAATTGCCTTATATGGTCAATAAAGCGAAATTAATTGAGCGTATTTCTGAACTTCACCGCGACAAACGAATTGAAGGCATTACGGATTTACGCGATGAGTCTTCGCGTGAAGGGATGCGTATTGTGATCGATGTTCGTCGCGATGTCAGTGCCTCAGTGATTTTAAATAACTTATATAAAATGACGGCCCTTCAAACCTCCTTTGGTTTTAACATGTTAGCCATTGAAAAAGGCGTGCCGAAGATTTTAAGTGTTAAACGTATTTTAGAAAACTATATCGAGCATCAAAAAGAAGTTATTGTACGTCGGACGCAATTTGATAAAAAACGTGCGGAAGACAAAGCGCATATCTTAGAAGGTTTGCGGATTGCTTTAGATCATATTGATGAGATTATTGCGATTATTCGTGGCTCAAAAAATGATACAGAAGCCAAAGAAACCTTAATTGCGCGCTTTACTTTCTCTGATCGCCAAGCCCAAGCGATTTTAGACATGCGCTTGCGTCGTTTAACTGGCTTAGAACGTGATAAAATTGAAAGTGAATACCAAGAACTATTGGCACTGATTGCTGATTTAGTAGATATTTTAGCCCGACCAGAGCGGGTCTTAGAAATTATTCAAACCGAATTGCATGAAATTGGTCAACGTTTCGCAGACGCGCGTCGGACAGAATTATTAGTTGGTGAAGTTTTAAGTTTAGAAGACGAAGACTTGATTGAAGAAGAAGAAATCGTCATTACTTTAACCAACAACGGTTACATTAAGCGTTTGGCTAACAGTGAGTTTCGAGCGCAACGTCGTGGAGGCCGCGGAGTTCAAGGGATGGGTGTACATGACGAAGACTTTGTTCAAACCTTGATTTCTTGTTCAACGCATGATACCTTACTCTTCTTTACCAATATGGGGAAAGTTTATCAAGCCAAAGGGTATGAAATTCCAGAGTATGGCCGAACAGCTAAAGGCATTCCAATTATTAATTTGCTTGGCATCGATTCCAATGAAGAAATTCAAACCATTGTTTCAGTTAGCAAAGAAGAACAAAATGGCCACGGCTTCTTGTTCTTTACAACGCGCTTGGGTGTGGTAAAACGAACTTCAGTGACGGCTTTTGCCAATATTCGTAGCAATGGTCTGATTGCGATTGGTCTAAAAGAAGGCGACGAACTAGTCAATGTCTTGAAGACAACCGGTGAAGACGTGATGATTATTGGTACGCATGGGGGTTACTCGGTGACGTTTAAAGAAGAAGCTGTACGTGACATGGGTCGAACCGCAGCCGGCGTGCGTGGCGTGCGTTTAAGAGCGGAAGATTACGTGATTGGTGCAGCGCTTATCCGACCAGAAGACGAAGTGTTAGTAATTACGGAAAATGGTTATGGTAAACGAACCAAAGCGTCAGAATATCCAATTAAAGGCCGCGGCGGTAAAGGAATTAAAACTGCCAATATCACCGATAAAAATGGTCCCTTAGCTGGTTTAACAACGGTTACTGGGGATGAAGATATCTTATTAATCACTGATAAAGGGGTGATTATTCGTTTCCATGTGGGCGATGTTTCCCAAACTGGTCGTGCTACGCTTGGTGTACGTGTTATGAAGATGGAAGACGAAGCCAAAGTGGTGACCATGGCCACGGTGGAACCAGAAGAAGAAGCTGTAGCTGAAGAAATGACCGCAGAAGAATAGATGAAAAAAGTTTCTCGTTTGAAAAACGAGGAGCTTTTTTTCGCGTAAATAGCCAGTGATGACAATTATTTGAAGAAAATAAAATGAAAGCCTTGCAAAATCGGATGAAATCAGGTATAATAATTTCTCGTGAGTAGTCAAATATGGCCACTCTCTCTGCTCTTTTTAAATAAAAGAGCCTAAGTCCATAGGGAGGTGAAAAATCAATGGAAAATGCGAAATATGAAATTCTTTATATTATTCGTCCAAACATTGATGAAGAAGCAAAAACAGCTTTAATCGAACGTTTCAACACAATCTTAACTGATAACGGCGCTGAAGTTATCGAGTCTAAAGATTGGGAAAAACGCCGTCTAGCGTATGAAATGAACGGATTCCGTGAAGGTATCTATCACATCGTTAAAGTTTCTTCTCCATCAAGCGCAAGTGCTATCAATGAATTTGATCGTCTTGCAAAAATCAATGACGATATTATCCGTCACATGATTGTCAGAGAAGAAGCATAAAATTGTTTCATGTGAAACAAAACGATGAGGAGATGATCAGATTTGATTAATAATGTGGTTTTAGTAGGAAGATTAACCAAAGATCCTGATTTACGTTACACTGCAAGTGGCACAGCCGTTGCGACGTTTACACTTGCTGTAAACCGTAACTTTACGAGCCAAAGTGGCGATCGTGAAGCAGATTTTATTAATTGTGTCATCTGGCGCAAGTCAGCTGAAACTTTAGCAAATTTTGCTAAAAAAGGTTCTTTAATTGGTGTGACTGGTCGAATTCAAACAAGAAGCTATGATAACCAACAAGGACAAAAAGTTTATGTGACCGAAGTGGTGGCAGAAAACTTCCAAATGTTAGAATCTCGTAGTGTCAATGAGCAACGCCGTACAGCACCAGGTGGGGATTTTAATGCTAATCAACCAAGCTTTGGCAGCAACTTTAATCAAAATCAATCCTCTCAAGCAACCGGAATGCCTAATTTTGATCGAGACACGACCGACCCGTTCGGTGGCTCATCAATTGACATTTCAGACGATGATTTACCATTCTAAGAAATTTGATAGGAGGGAAATAGGATGGCACAACAAAGAAGAGGCGGACGCAAACGTCGTAAAGTCGACTATCTTGCAGCAAACCATATTGAACATGTTGATTATAAAGACATTGAATTATTAAAAAGATTTATTTCAGAACGTGGAAAAATCTTGCCACGTCGTGTAACTGGTACAGGAGCGAAAAACCAACGCAAACTAACTGTAGCAATCAAACGCGCACGTATTATGGGATTATTACCATTCGTTGGCGAAGAAAATTAATAGTTGAAGATCTCACGCGAGTGGGGTCTTTTTTGTTTCACGTGGAACAAAAAAGACCTACGTGAGGATTTATGCTACAATAGGAGCAAGTCGTTTTTATAAGTGAAAGCCAAACTAAGCAAGGCAAGGCTTGAAAAGCTGTAGTAAATACGCTTTAATAAGATTAGAAAAGACAGAAGAGGAGCGATCATATGCGCGTGATTTTTTTAGCAGACGTTAAAGGAAAAGGCAAAAAAGGAGAAGTAAAAGAAGTCCCAACAGGTTATGCCCAAAACTATTTAATTAAAAATAACTTAGCCAAAGAAGCCAGTAAAGAAAGTTTAGCTGAAATGGCTGGTAAAAACCGAGCAAAAGAAAAACAGGATGCTGAAATCTTGAAAGAAGCTCAAGCACTTAAAGAAGTATTAGAAAAAGACGAAACAGTCGTTAAAATCGTCGCCAAAGCGGGTGAAGATAGTCGTTTATTTGGTTCGATTCCTTCAAAACAAATTGCGGATGCCTTAAACCAACAATACAAAGTCAAAATTGATAAACGTAAATTAGACTTAAAACAACCGATTCGTACCTTAGGTTTTACGAAAGTACCAGCAAAATTACACCATGAAGTGACTGCCATTGTTAAAGTCCAAGTGGTTCAAGGTTAAGAATTTTTAAAGCACGAACAAAATAGTTGAATGAAAACTGCGTTATCTTAGGCTTGACTAGATAACGTAGTTTGTTTTTCACCTTTTCATGGAGTCGTAATTGTACTTCTTTATAATTTTTAGTAGAATAGAAAGCAGTGAAGAATCTAGGAGAGAAATTACATGAATGAAGTCTGGCAAGATCGCATCCCCCCACAAGACATTGAAGCAGAACAGGCAGTCTTAGGGGCTATTTTCCTTGACGGGGATGCCTTAATTGAAGCGATGGAAATTGTCACACCGCGCGATTTTTATCGCCGTAGCCATCAAATTATTTTTCAATGTATGATTCAATTAAACGATCGTAGTGAAGCGATTGATTTAATTACTTTAAAAGCGGAAATTGAAAAAAGTAACACACTGGCCGACATTGGTGGAATCAGTTACTTAACGGAACTAAGCCAAGCCACCCCTTCTTCTGCGAGTGTGACCTATTATGCTAAAATTGTAGATGACAAAGCAGTCTTGCGGCAATTAATTCAAACGGCCAACCAAATTGTTTTAAATAGTTTTGAACAAGGCGAAGAAGTGCAGACCATTGTTGATGCGGCGGAAAAAAGTATTTTAGAAGTTTCAGAAAAGCGCAATAGTACAGGGTTTAAATCGATTGCCGAAGTTTTAAATACTACAATGGAAACCATTGATCGATTGGCTCAAAACAATGAAACAATCACCGGGTTACCGACTGGCTATCCAGCTTTAGATAAAATGACGGCGGGCCTACAAAAAGAAGAGCTGATTATTTTAGCGGCACGTCCAGCGGTTGGGAAAACGGCTTTTGCTTTAAATATTGCCCAAAATGTCGGAACGAAAACCGATCGTTCTGTGGCTATCTTTAGTTTGGAAATGGGGGCGGAATCCTTAGTGAACCGGATGTTGTGTGCGGAAGGTTCCATCGAGGCGGCCAACTTACGAACCGGTCAATTAACTGAAGAAGAATGGCGTAGTTTAATTGTTGCAATGGGGAGTTTATCGCGGGCGAGTATTTATAT
>CAYNOA010000156.1:0-5068 GCA_964398695.1 uncultured Enterococcus sp.
CTAGTTCGAAATCAATTTCTCTTGTCTCTGGGTCTGATTTTACCACGCGAATACGAACTTTTTGCCCTATTTTATAAGTTTGGCCGGTTCGTTCGCCAACTAGCGCCAAATGGTTCTCGAAATAATGGAAATAATCTTGCTTAAGAGCAGTTAGATGGATTAAGCCTTCAATTGTATTTGGTAATTCCACAAAGAACCCGAATTTAGCGACCGAACTAATCACACCATCAAACTCTTCGCCAACGTGATCTACCATATATTCTGCTTTTTTAAGAGCATCCACTTCTCTTTCCGCGTTCACCGCTCTTCGCTCCATTTGCGAACTATGAATCGCAATGTCTGGTAAATTTTCAGCCCAATATTCTTGATTTTCCATCGTTGCATTCGCTTGATAAGAACGAATTAAGCGATGAACCATTAAATCGGGATAACGTCTAATCGGTGAAGTAAAATGGGTATAGTATTCTGCAGCTAAACCGTAATGGCCATCATTATGTTCCGAGTACTTGGCTTGTTGCATACTTCTTAGTAACATCGTATTAATGACCATTGATTCAGGTTTTTCAGCAACTTCTTCAACAATCGCTTGTAAATCCTTTGGCGAGACTTTTCCTTTCGTATTTTTGACAACAATTCCTAAAATCGAAGCAAAATCTAAGAATCGCCGCATTTTTTCTTCTTTTGGTTCTTCATGAATGCGGTAAATAAAGGGCAAATGTCTTTGATAATAGTGTCTTGCTACGGTTTCGTTTGCGGCTAACATAAATGATTCAATTAAGCGTTCACCGACTCCTCGTTTACGGAAGATGATTTCTAGTGGATGCCCTTCCTCATTAACTAAAATTTTTGCTTCATCGTCTTCAAAAGTCACCGCACCACGTCTTGTCCGCATTTCCTCTAATAGATAGTGTAATTCAGCCATTTCTTCAAACATTGGTACTAGCTGAGCATAGTGAGTTCGTGTTTCAACCTTTAATTCTTCTAAAATTTCATTCACACTTGTATAAGTCATGCGCTCAACGGATTCAATAATACTTTCAAAAATTTCATAATGAACAACTTTTCCAGTCAGATCAATCTCCATTTCACAGCTCATCGTTAAGCGTGGTGTATTTGGATTCAGTGAGCAAATTCCATTGGATAAGCGCTGTGGTAACATGGGAATGACTCGATCCGTTAAATAGACACTCGTACCTCTTTCAAAAGCATCTTGATCCAAGGGACTATTTTGCGTGACATAATAAGAAACATCCGCAATATGGACCCCTAAAAAGTAGTGCCCATTTTCAAGGCGTTTCACCGTTACTGCATCATCTAAATCTTTCGCATCTTCCCCATCAATCGTCACAATCGACTGACCAATTAAATTTCGACGATTTTTAAAATCAGCTGGATTAATTTCATCTGGAACTTCATCGGCTTGTTGGAGCGTTGCTTCAGAAAACTGGGTAGGAATGCCATTTGAAACAACAATCGATAAAATATCCATCCCAGGATCATTTTTGTAACCAATAATTTGTTTAATAATCCCTTCAAATGAAGTCGCATATTCGGCTTCTGGATAATGGGTCACTTCAACCATGACAATACTGCCATCCATTGGTCGAATCCCTTCTGCCGCAATCAATACTTTAAAATCACCTAATTTTTTATCTTTTGGCTTGACTACACCATATAAATCCGTTTCATGAATTTCCTCATCTGAAAACAAAGTAAACTCACCGACGAGTTGTGTGAGGCCCCGTTGTCTAATTTCAACGACTTTTCCCTCTGCACCACGATCATTAAATGGATCTGCCGGATGAGTGATATCAATTGCAACCGTATCGCCATCTAAAGCAAAAGCGGTTTGGTCTTTTGGAATATAAATATCATCTTCTTCTGGATCCACGGTTACAAAACCAAAACCGCGTTCATTTCTTCTAAAGGTTCCCTCTAATAAAATTAATTTTTGCGGCAATTTAATTTTTCCTTTTTTCGTAAACACCACACTTTTTTCTTGTTCCATTTTTGCAATTGTTTGAACTAATATTTGGAAGTCTTTCCCTTTTTGGAAACCCAGACTTTGTGCTATTTCTTCTAAAGAAAAACTTTTTTTCTGACTTGTTTCTAAATATTGTAATATTTTTGTTTTTATGGTTTCTTTCATCATTTATCCTCACTCCAAGATAAGCGATCAATAAAGTTTCGCACATCTTTTTCAAATTCTTTTCGATCGATTCCAACCGTAATTACATGTCCGCTATTTGGATACCATTGTAAGTTATAGCGCGTTTGACCTAAGTTTTTAACTACTTGGTGAACTCCTTGAGGATCAACTAATTGATCTTTTCCAGCTTGGGCTAAAAAGACTGGTTTATTAATTTGTGGGAGCTGTTCAAAAGTAATTGTAGCAAAATGTTCAATGTCTGTTAGCTGTTTCAAAGAAGAGGCTCTTATTTCTTCCAGCTCTTGGTTACTTAGTGGTACTCCTTGACTCTTTTGCCAAATGTCATTTGCATACAAAATAAAATTTTGGTGAATGGTATTGGGACGATCAACGATTAAAGGCGAACAAAAGGCCCCACCACCAATGATATTTGCTTCTTGCTCTAGTGCTCTTAAAGCAAAGACACCACCCATTGACAGACCAAATACGGCAATTTCTTGATACCCCTGCGCTCGTAAAAAAGAAAGAGCTTCTTGCGTATCTCGCCACCACTGTTTCGGATTTTGCGCTAAAATATCTTGAGCATTGTTGGTCCCATGACCCGAAAAAAGTGGCGCTAAAACCGTATAATTTTCTTTTTCTAAAAAACGCCCGAGCATTCGAACATCATTATAACTTCCTGTATACGCATGTAGTAACAAGATTGCGCGTTGCCCTTTCGGGAAATAAAGACTCTTTTTATTTTGTTCCAAACCGATCACCTCTATTTGTTATTTTAACATAGTCGTTATTGAAATGCCTTATTTAACCCTATTTCGACATAAAAAAAGAACCTAGGCATCGCCCTAAGTTCTGCTTGTTTATTTTGTTGAAGATAATAAAACTAAAACAAATAATAAAATCATCCAAACCGCACCCAATATGGCTGTTGCTCGTTGCATCACGGCTTCAAATCCACGGGCTTTTTGTTTGCCGAAAAGTTGATCCGCCCCACCAGTAAACGCGCTTGCCGCACTGTTTTGCTTGCTTGGTTGCATCATAATTGCCACAATTAAAACAACTGATAAAACAAGTACAAAACCTAAAATAAAATCGTACACTAAAAATCCTCCTTTACCACAGTATCCATCACTAATACTTTAGCACAAGTCATTTTTATTTACTAGTAAAAATTGCTTTGAGCATTGATTTCGTTTTGCATCATCAAGTATAGTGCTTGCTGATTGAAAACGAAAGTGTCTACGCTTGTCTTTTCTTCACTCACTGCTAGTTCTTCAACACTAATGAACTGAAATGATGTTAGAGTCGTTTAACCAAAGAAAGTGACGAAAGATCAGCTAGGTCCTGCGTAGCTATTGCCTTCGAAGCCATACTAAAAGAACGGCTGTGAATAACGGAGCTTCAAGGCTTTAGTGGCTTTGAAGTTTGCAAGTCCAAGAGACTACAGGCAATAAATTCTTATAGGTGAACGGCTAGCAAAAACGAAAAAAACCACTCATCCCAATTTGAAATGAGTGGTTTTAATTAAATCAACAAAGAATTATTTGTTTTTTAAGTTGTAGAAAGCATCTAAACCTTTGTAGACTGCTACTTCACCTAATTCATCTTCGATACGTAATAATTGGTTGTATTTTGCAATACGGTCCGTACGTGATAAAGAACCTGTTTTGATTTGGCCAGCGTTTGTTGCAACAGCGATATCAGCGATTGTTGAATCTTCTGTTTCACCAGAACGGTGAGAAACAACTGCTGTGTAGCCTGCTTCTTTCGCCATTTCAATTGCTTCAAAAGTCTCAGTTAAAGTACCGATTTGATTTACTTTAATTAAGATTGAATTTGCGATATCGTTTGCGATTCCGCGAGATAAGATTTCAGTGTTTGTAACGAATAAATCGTCACCAACTAATTGAACTTTGTCGCCTAAGCGTTCCGTTAATAATTTCCAGCCATCCCAGTCGTTTTCGTCCATACCATCTTCAATAGTGAGGATTGGGTATTTGTTGACTAATTCTTCTAAGTAATCAACTTGTTCAGCAGAAGTGCGGATTGCGCCACCTTCGCCTTCGAATTTCGCGTAGTTATATACACCGTCTTCGTAGAATTCAGAAGCTGCACAGTCAAAGCCTAAGTAAACATCTTTACCTGGCGTTAAACCAGCTGCTTCAATTGCTGCTAAGATTGTTTCAACGCCATCTTCTGTCCCTTCAAAACGAGGAGCGAAACCACCTTCATCACCTACAGCTGTTTCTAAACCACGAGATTTCAAGATTTTAGCTAAAGCATGGAAAACTTCTGCTCCCCAACGTAAAGCTTCTTTAAATGTTGGCGCGCCAACTGGTAAAATCATGAATTCTTGGAAAGCAATCGGTGCATCTGAGTGAGAACCACCGTTGATGATGTTCATCATTGGTGTTGGTAATACTTTCGTATTGAATCCACCTAAGTAGTGGTATAAAGGAACTTCTAGGTAGTCTGCAGCTGCACGAGCAACCGCAATTGAAACGCCTAAAATTGCGTTTGCACCTAATTTTCCTTTGTTAGGAGTGCCATCTAATTCGATCATTGCTTTATCGATTGCCATTTGATCACGAACGTCATAACCAATAATTGCTTCTGCGATGATGTTATTGACATTATCAACCGCTTTTGAAACTCCTTTACCTAAATAACGATCTTTGTCGCCATCACGTAACTCAACAGCTTCGTGTTCGCCAGTTGAAGCTCCTGAAGGAACCATTCCACGGCCGAACGCGCCTGATTCAGTGTATACTTCTACTTCGATTGTTGGGTTACCGCGTGAGTCTAGGACTTCGCGAGCGTAAACATCAGTAATAATTGACATGTTATGTCTCTCCTTTAAAATTGTTTTATCTTAAGGGATTTTCCCTTGCGATTAGTTTTATTGTAATGAATTTTTAG
>CAYNOA010000157.1:0-1041 GCA_964398695.1 uncultured Enterococcus sp.
AAATATATAACAAATCCAATTCTTTTTTGCTCATTATAGTCTAGGTAAAACAATCAAAGCCATTTACAATCAAGATTGGCAAAAAACTTGGAAAGATTATATTACCGAAGAACAAAAACAAGTCTATTATTTTTCAATTGAGTTTTTACCTGGGAAAATGCTAAAGAGTAATTTATTAAACTTGGGCTTACTAGATGTTGTACGTGAAGCTTTAGCAGATTATGCGATTGATTTAGAAGATGTGGCAGCGGTTGAAAAAGACATGGCCTTGGGAAATGGTGGGTTAGGTCGTTTAGCCTCTTGTTTTATGGACTCATTAGCTTCTTGTGGCTTGCCTGGCAATGGTAATGGAATTCGCTATGACTATGGTTTATTCAAGCAACAATTTGTGGACGGGTATCAAGTAGAGTTGCCAGACGAGTGGTTACAAGATGGCAATGTTTGGGAAATCCGTCGGGAAAGTAAAGCAGTCAATGTGCACTATGGCGGAAATGTTTATATGAAGCAACAAAACGATGGCCGTCTCAAACCCATTTATGAAAATGAAATTGTTTTAAAAGCCGTTCCCTATGATACAGGAATGGTCGGTTTTCAAAATGGTATTGTGAATACGATGCGTTTGTGGGGTGTTGAAATCCCGATTTCTCAAGAAGGGAAATACCGTACGATTGAAGAGCGCCGCGTTTTTGAAGATTTAACGGCCGTTTTATATCCAGATGATTCAAATGAAAATGGTCGTCTCATTCGCTTAGCCCAAGAATACTTTTTTGTTTCAGCTGGCATTCAAAGTATTATCCGCTACTATCGTAAACTAAATCGTCCTTGGCATGATTTAAGTGAAAAAGTTGCCATCCATATTAATGATACCCATCCAGCCCTGTGTATTCCCGAATTAATGCGGATTTTACTCGATGAATGTGATTTAAATTGGGAACAAGCTTGGGATATTACCGTAAAAGTAATGAGTTATACCAACCACACCATTTTAGCTGAAGCATTAGAAAAATGGCCAATTTATTTACTAAAGCGAGTGGTCCCGCG
>CAYNOA010000157.1:1051-5054 GCA_964398695.1 uncultured Enterococcus sp.
TCTTATCAATGCAAAATATTCATCCCCATGACTTGATTGAGCGTACTCGAATTATTCAAGGAGAGTATATTCACATGGCTCATCTAGCGATTATCGGAAGTCATAGTACAAATGGTGTCGCAAAATTGCACTCGGATTTATTAAAATCAGTGGTTTTATATGATTTTTATGTGATTTATCCAGAACGTTTCAACAATAAAACAAATGGGATTGCTCAAAGACGTTGGCTACAAATTGCCAATGAAGAATTAAGCCAAGTGCTAGATGAAACAATTGGTCAAACGTGGCGTAAAGACCCAGCCGATTTAAAATTATTAATGAATTATCAAGAAGATGAGGCCGTTTTAACCCGTCTTTTTGAAGCGAAAAAAGTGAAGAAAATGGCGTTAGCACAGTACATTGAAGAAACAACCGGCATTGTGATTAATCCAGAGGCAATCTTTGACGTACAAATTAAACGACTTCACGCCTATAAGCGCCAGTTGTTAAATTTACTTCATATTATAAAATTATATTTAGAGCTATTAGATAATCCCACTTTGGAAATTGAACCAAGAGTCTTTATTTTTGGTGCGAAAGCAGCGCCAAGTTATACTTACGCAAAATCAATTATTAAGGTGATTAACGAAGTTGCGCAATTAGTGAACCATGATGAAAGAATCGCCGATAAGTTAAAAGTTGTCTTTTTACCAAATTATAATGTCACGCTAGCAGAAATAATTATTCCAGCAGCAGATGTGAGTGAACAAATTTCGCTTGCTTCCAAAGAAGCTTCAGGAACCAGTAATATGAAATTGATGCTCAATGGTGCGCTTACCATTGCGACTTTGGATGGGGCAAATGTTGAGATCCGTGATGCCGTCGGAGAGGATAATATTGATATTTTTGGCTTAACGGAAGCGGAAGTTTATGCTTATTATGAAAATAAAAATTATTCTTCAAATCAAATCTATGAAAATGATCCAGTGATTAAGCGGATCTTAAATACATTTATTGATGGGACCATTCCAAATATCGAAAAAGAAGGACGCGAAATTTTTGATTCTTTAGTTCTTTACAATGACGAGTATTTCTTATTGCGTGATTTTAATTCTTATTGTGAAGCTCAAGCAAAAATTGATTTAGCTTACAAAGATCGCAAACGTTGGGAAAAAATTAGTTTAATTAACATTGCCAATGCTGGGCAGTTTTCAGCTGATACAACGGTCAAACAATATGCAGAAGATATTTGGCAGATTACACCACTATTTGCGCATAAAAGAAGATAAGAAGGTGTTTGAATGACATTTGTTCGCTTTAATCCATGGCAGAGTAAGCATAAAGAACCTTTTGGTGCGCTTTTAATCAATAGCTTGGTCCGTTTATCGATTGAGGTTGTTTCGGATTTCCCAATCGAAGTCTATTTGGTGATTCATAAAGATTTTCAAGAGACACAAAAAATAAAAATGGAAAATGGAAAAGGTCATTGCTATAAATATGAATATTTTCTAAACCAAGGGAAAGGTTTGTATTTTTATCACTTTGAAGTTCGAACTTTAATCGAAGAGCAAATCGTTTATGAGTATTATGGGACTTCAGAAGATGGTGGTATTGGCACTTTTTATCCTTTAGAAACGACCACTTGGGATTTTCAAATCACTTGTTATGAAAAAAAAGAGACCGCCCCACGTTGGTATCAAGAAAGTATTTTTTATCAAATTTTTCCGGATCGTTTTTTTAATGGCAATCTAGATGAAAGAGTCAATCAGCCTAAAAGGAACTCTTTCTTATATGGAACAAAAGAAGATTTGCCTTTATACATTAAAGATAAGGATGGCGAGATTTTACGTTGGGATTTCTTTGGCGGGAACTTAAAAGGGATTCAGGCGAAAATTCCGTATTTAAAAGAGTTAGGTGTCGATGCACTCTATTTGAATCCGATTTTCGAAGCAACGAGCAACCATCGTTATGATACAGGGGATTTTATGAAAATCGATTCGGTCTTAGGAACAGAATCTGATTTTCAAGAACTAGTAGAAGACTTGCATTATCATGATATGCGTCTTGTTTTAGATGGTGTTTTTAGCCACGTGGGTCAAAAAAGTCGTTATTTTAATATTGATGGCAGTTACGGTGAGACAAAAGGTGCCTATCAAAACATTCATAGTCCCTATTACTCATGGTTTAAGTTCACTCATTACCCCGATAAATACGAATCTTGGTGGGGGATTAAAGATTTACCAACGATTGACAAAACAAATGAAAACTATCAAAATTTTATTTATGGTCAAAAAGAAAGTGTCATTTCAAAATGGACGGATCTTGGTGTGGATGGTTGGCGCTTAGATGTGGCCGATGAGTTACCAGATGCATTTATTCAAGGGATTCGACAAACCTTAGATCTCTCTCAAGATAAAATTTTAATTGGTGAAGTTTGGGAAGACGCGTCGAATAAAATTTCGTATAAAATTCGGCGGAATTATATCTTGGGTGATCATTTGCATGGGGTCATGAATTACCCTTTACGCAATGTAGTGATTGGGTTGTTAAATAATGAGTTATCGCCAGCTAAAGGTGCCAAATCTTTAATGAAACTCTATGAAAACTATCCCAAAGAAGTTTTTATGAATAGTTTGAATAATATTGGAACACATGACACCGTGCGGATTTTAAGTAGCTTAAACCAACAAATTAAAAAGTTGAATTTAGCTTTTGGTTTACTAATGACTTTTTTAGGTATACCTTGCATCTATTATGGCGATGAAGTCGGATTGTTGGGTGGCACAGATCCAGATAATCGGCGTTTTTATCCTTGGGAAAAGCCAGACCAAGAAATTTATAAATCGTGTAAAAAATGGATTAATCTTCGTAAGGAAAATCCTGCCCTTGTTTATGGTGATTTGGGCCTTTTTTATAACGACGCCTTGTTTGGTCTTTTAAGGTGTTACCAAGGGAAGTCTGTCGCTTTGATTGTGAATCCTAGTAGTAATTCCTATTTGATTGAGGAACCACTGACTTTTATTACGGAAGAAACAACGATTAGTCGCGACTTAAATCAAAAACTACAAAACAAAAAAATTCTAGATAATGATTGCCTCCTTTTGGTGAATGGTGAAATCATTAATATTTAATGATCTTTTCTATTTGATGTTTGTTTTTGGAGAAACTATGTTAAGATAGAAGAAATCTTGTGTTAAAGGATGAATCAGAATGATTGATAATCAAAATATTAAACGAAAACATGCCCGTTTTCCTGCTTTTTCAGATGATACAGGGGTGAAAATAACGTCTTCTCAAAAAAGAAAATCATTTTCAGATAATGATGACTGGATTATCACAGATTTAGCAGAACCACCTTATTACTCAAAAAAAACAACGGAAGAGCCACTAAAAGAGTTACGTCGTTCTTCACGCGTAGGGGCAGCAAAGACTGGACAATCGCTAGAACAAAAAGAAGAATTAAAACGGCACCGTTTGAATTTACCCGATTACTCCAAACGAGAAACAACGTTTGAGTTGACCGATACGGGGAAAAAGCAATTGTTCGGTGAAGCAACGCGGCAAGCATCTTATCAAGTAAAAGAAAAAAAAGCTGAAACCATCCCAACTCCAAAAAGAGAATTTACGACTCGAACGCCCTTCAAACCAAAATATGTACCGGCTTCTCTAATCCCAGAAGAAGAAAAATCGTTAGTGAGTGATAGCGCATTGCTGGCGTCAATGAAAAAAGAGCCAGATAGTTATTTACTCTTTGATAATGAACCGGCTGCTTATCAAGAAAAAAAAGCGCAAGATCCTAGCGTGAAAAAGTTTCACGGCAATGAAGTTTCAACTGGGAAAAAACGCCTCGTGCTAGATCATTCGTTGGATTCTTTGATAGAAACGCAACAAAATGAAGCAACGGAAAAAACATATTTTAAATAGTGGTGATTGTCTGTTTTATAACAGTAAAAGGTACAGACTTTTTAGGGTTCTACAATATCTAGTGTTGATGAGTGACATTCGTGTCCTCCTTCAACACTTT
>CAYNOA010000158.1:0-5024 GCA_964398695.1 uncultured Enterococcus sp.
AGAACGATTGGGCCATGTGAATATTCAAATCACTTTAGGAACTTACGGTCACTTATATGCAAAGTCAGATCAACAAGTAGTTAACGCGATTGATTATGTTCAAGAGAGCGCTATTCTTTCGAAAAATGACGATTTATTACTAGCCTGAGTTTTCCACTGCGCTACCAGAAGACAGACAAATGCTTTTGTACCAGTGCTTTTGGTTGAGTTGCTCCTGTTGAAGATGTATCGGAAATAAGAGAAAGTGTGGCGCCACTGGATGTGATGCCACGCTTTTTTTTAGATATTCTAGAAATCCATACAATAAGAAGTTGAAGGATTCGACAAAAATATTGAATGTACGCCCTGTACGTGTTAGAATATATATGTCAGGAGGTTATAGCGCTTATGCCGATGACAATCAAAGAAGCCGAGAGAATGCTAAAATTTATGGGTTTTATTGAAGTAAAAGGAGGAAAGGGATCGCATCGAAAGTTTGAAAAAGCTGGAGAAAGGCCATTTATTCTTCCGAATCATCAAAAAGAACTTTCAAAAATTGTAGAATCTACTTTAAACAAGGCTTTGAAAAAATTTGAGGAGGAGTAGCTCTCCTCTTCTAACGGAGGGAAGAACGATGATTAAAGTTTATCCAGCTATTTTTGAAAAAGATCCAGTTGGTTTTGGCATCTATTTTCCTGATGTGGAAGGCGCAGTGACTCAAGCAGCCACAATCGAAGAAGGGATTGCGGTGGCTTCGGATGCACTTGGAATCCAACTGGCATGGAATATTGAGAATCAACAGCCACTGCCACCAGCTACACCCATCAATGCACTTTCGCTTGATAAAGAAAATCAATTTGCCACACTAATTCCCGTTGACTTAGCCGATTATCTCCAAGATACGGCGCCCGATAAAAAAACAATAAAAATTCCACATTGGTTAAATGTTCGTGCGACGAAAGAAGGCATCAACTTTTCAAAAACCATGACCGAAGCACTCATTGAGAAGTTAAATTTATAAAAAATTTTGGGTGACAAGGGCAGTTTGAATGAATAGAAAATATACGAATAATAAAATTCAACCACACTTTCATCAATCTTGTTTTCAACTTTTTTCTTTAAAGTTGGATGGCCTTTTGATTTTAAATTTAATAGTACAAATTGCGTTTGTTTAGATTTTTATCATTGTGAATAAAAGCGCTTGACAAATAGTGCTTTGGCCTTAATAATGTAAAGGATTACAAAAGGAGTGGGAATTAGTGGTAAGGCCAACGCAAGAAAAAGCTCAAGAAGAGTTGTATACAATTGGGAAGGTTGCTGAAATATGTAATGTTTCGCGAAAAACTTTACGTTTTTATGAAGAGTTAGGCGTGTTAGAACCAGATTATGTCTGCCAGTCAAACAGTTATCGCTATTATTCAAAAGAAACAATGAGTTTAATACCAGTCTTAAAGTACTATAAGCAAATTGGCTTTAAATTGCAAGAAATGAGTAGCGTCAAAGACACTTCAGATTACTTTTATCACGAAAAAAACTTTCTGTTAAAAATGGATGAACTGAAAAAAGAAGAGCAACAAATCCGTAATTCCCATAAAGCTTTAAATGATTGGGTGGGACTTTTACGAGAAGGGACTAGTGTTATTGAAAACAATATTCAAAATGTGAGTATTAAATACATTGAAGAAGAAGAATACGTTTATCAAGATCAGCCTTTTTCTTATGATTATCGTGATGCGGTCATTAATGTTGATTGGGTGAATTATTTAGAGAAAAATCAAGAGGCAATTACTGGACCAGTCATTTTACAGTTTAACTCCTGTCAAGAAAAAGCCCAAGGAAAAGCTGAGCAAATGACGATTATGCAAAAATTAGTTGGATCTAGGGACGTAACTTTACCAAAGAAAGTTATTGGTGGCGGAATGTATATTTGCAGTTATCATATTGGCGATTTTGCGTTACTTCCTCAGAAATACCAAATGATTCATCAATGGGCGAAAGAAAACGGTTATAGTTGTGGACCAGAAGTATTTGAACGGTATGTAATTGATTATTGGTCAACTAAAGATGTCAATAAGTTTGTTGTAGAAATTTTATTTCCAGCTAAGAAGCTGTAAAAATGAGCGGATGACAGAAGTGTTCGGATTCAAAAAATAAGCGGTTCATTCGCAAAAAGGTTGTGATACACGTCACAATCCTTTTTTTATGATAAGGAATTATCTTTTTAGATGTGGTTAAAAGCTTTTATTGATAGGCTTTTAATCATTTTTTTTGTCCGTATTCTAGATGAACAGCAATTTTTTCATAATAACTTTTAAATAGATTCGTAATCGCTTAAAATGAAAACCCTTTCAAAACCTGCCCTTTAGGGCAAGGTTGTGAAATAATCTAACCCGATGAAAAAAAGCTTGATTTAATCATCTTTTCAATTAGCCTTTCAAAAAAATAGGGAAGTTTTCCTAGTTTGATTTAGTGACAATATACACAATTAGTTGGAAAATATATCGATTTTGCTAGTTTTAGTTAAAACAAATTTTTGCATCTGTATTGTTTTTTAAAGCTGCAGTGGAAAATCCAGTAGAATAAATATAACAATCGACTGAGGAAAAATGGCTAAGATTAGCAATAAATAGGTAAAAATCAGCTTTATTTCTCAATTGCCTACTCTAATTGAGAATGGCTACCTGTACTAGTGTTGTTGTATTGTGTATCAATGCACAATTTTTTTGAAGTTTTGCTTGACTTGGTCCTTAAGGGGAGCCGTTAAATTAAGTGAGTAAATAAATGGAAACGCTTTTTTTGAGGGTGTAGAGAAATTAGGAGGAATGAAAAGATGAGATTTGATGCTTTGGGAATGATTGAAACAAAAGGAATGGTTGGTTCAATTGAAGCAGCCGATGCCATGGTAAAAGCCGCGAATGTAACTTTAGTCGGGAAAGAACTTGTTGGTGGCGGGATTGTAACAGTGATGGTGCGTGGTGATGTTGGTGCCGTTAAAGCAGCCACCGATGCAGGGGCAGCGGCAGCTCAGCGTGTCGGTGAATTATTGTCGGTACATGTGATTCCGCGTCCTCATGGCGAAGTAGAAAGTATTTTACCAAAATCAAATAATGAGAAATAACGATAAAGGAGAACGTAAATGGAGAGCGAAAAAAATTTAATCGGTTCGAAAGCTTGTCTGACAACTGCTGACGGGATGATGAAAGCTGTTAATAAAAAATTTCAAATTAATGGAATTGCCAATGGCCTAGTTTCAGGGTTAACTTACGGTATTTATTCAACGCTAGTGATGGTGGCGAGCGGTTTTGATCCATTAGTGAGCGCAGCTGGCTTTTTAGCAGCACCTTTTGTTTGTGCCGGGTTAAATGATTTGTTTGCCGGAATTTTTCTATTATTTTATAACGCAAAGCAAGGACGTTTAAAAGAATTGCTACGCACTTTGAAAACCAAACCAGGTCAAATGTTAGTTATTGGTTTTTTGTTAGGTGGTCCAATTGCCAATGGTGCATACTTAATCGGCTTAGCAATGGCCGGTGCCTACGCCATTCCAATCTCAGCAACTTGTAGTTTATTTGGGGCTTTGTTTGCTTGGATTTTCTTAAAACAACGACCTACTGCGCGGGTTGTAGGTGGCATGGTTCTTTGTGTAATGGGGGCAATCATCATTAATTGGGTCAAGCCTGAAGGGTCACCGAACTTTACCATGGGGATTATTTGTGCCTTAATTGCTGCGATTGCTTGGGGATTAGAAGGCGTCTTTTCTTCTTTTGGTGGTGCCATGATTGATACAGATGTGGCAGTAAATTTACGCCAATTGATTTCTGGCTCAGTTATTTTACTCTTAATCGTTCCGTTAGTAGGTGGTTTAAATTTACTAGGCGGTACTTTAGCCGCAGGGATTCCGGTTATTTGGTTAATACTATCTGGATTAAGTGCAGCGATTTCTTTTCTAGCGTGGTATAAATCCAATGCGATGGTCGGTTGTGCAATCGGTATGTCTTTAAATGTGACCTATGCTTTTTGGGGCGTCTTGTTTTGTGTCTTATTTTTAGGTCAGACTTTATCTACCACGATTGTCGTTGGCTCAATTGTAATTGTAGCTGGCGCGATTATTGTCACAATGAATCCGCTAGATTTATTTAGAAAAGGAGACATATAAGATGTTATTGCCAAGTCGAATGGCTGTGTTAAATTACATGGCTACCCAAAAAAAAGTTGATGTCAAACAAGTCATGGCAGCTTTAAAAGCAGTGTATGGTACAGAAAAACAATTCAATGAAAAACTTTACACCGAACATTTAATGGCTCTTGAAGCCAACGGATTAGCAGAATTAGTTAATTATGACTTAAATGACAACGAAGAATTAGTGATTCACTATCAAATTACTGAGGATGGTCGTCAAACAGTAGCTAAGTATGTGGATCCAAAGTTTCGTGTGAGTTAAGGGAGGAAACAAAATGCGGTATCGTGGAGAAGAAGCATTAGGGTTAGTCGAAACTGTAGGGTTGGTTCCAGCCTTAAAAGCAGCGGATGAAATGTTGAAAGCGGCTAATGTCGAATTAATATCTTATGAAAATGTTGGATCGACGCTAGTAACAGTAATGATTAAAGGCGATGTAGCGGCTGTTAAATCGGCGGTCGAAGCAGGTGCCAAGGTAGCAAATGAGATTGGGAAATTAACGGCTCACAATGTGATGGCTCGGCCAATTTCAGCTGTTGGCGACATCGTCTCAGTTCATGACATTGATATGTAGAGGAGTAAAAAAATGAGAACTTATGAAGCACTTGGGGCCATTGAAACATTTGGTCTAGTTTATGCATTAGAAGCTTGTGATGCCATGTGTAAAGCGGCGGATGTTGATTTAGTTGGATATGAAAATGTTGCTTCTGGCTATATTTCAGTGATTGTTCGTGGGGATGTGGCAGCGTGTTCCACCGCGGTTGAAACAGGGATTCGAGCAGTTGAAGCACTTGGATCGGAAGTTTATAGTTCGGTTGTAATACCAAGTCCCCACGTTGACTTAAATAAAATGATTGAGCGTTATCA
>CAYNOA010000159.1:0-5009 GCA_964398695.1 uncultured Enterococcus sp.
TCCCAGAAAAGCGAATTAACTGAAAATTCAAATATTATTTATGCAACACTAATGAAAAAAGTTATGGCATTCATTTACGGCCGCTAATTGAATACAGTCAACAATATTACGCTGTTCAACCTAAGTTTAATCCCGTGATGGATGCAGCTGACGAGATCTCTTTACGCGAGCAAGAAATTTGCAACCAAGTCCAACAAGCCTGTGCCATTTTACAATTTAAATTAGAAGGTCAGTTAATTCATCGCCGACCAGAATTTCAAATGACTCATCGACTCGTATTAGAAAAAATTGATTATAACGCGCAAACGATTGAACTGCACGGCCGCACGTATCCATTAGAACAATTCCAAGCACCTACGATTGATCCGTCATCCCCTTGCCAATTAACGAATGAAGAAACGTGCTTGTTGCACCAATTATTGACAAGTTATCAAGATTCTGAAAAATTGAAGCGGCATATGGATTTCTTATATGAAAAAGGACAAATGTATTTGTGCTATAACAATAATTTACTGCTACATGGCTGTGTCCCGTTACACGATAATGGCGACTTTAAGTCCTTACGCATCGATAATCACAGTTACGCAGGGAAAGCGTTACTCGATTTTTATCAAGAACAAGTCGAAAAATGCTATGCCAAACAAAAAGTAACAGATGACTTCGCGACGGATTTAATGTGGTATTTATGGGCCGGTGAAAATTCTTCCTTATTCGGTAAAAAAGCGATGACCACTTTTGAACGCTATTATATCACCGATAAAAAAAGTCATATAGAAGAAAAAAATGCTTATTATTCCTTACGCAATGAGGAAAAAATTTGTGAAGACATTTTAGTTTCGTTCGGCTTACCAAAGACTGGACATATTATTAACGGCCATACTCCCGTCAAAGAAAAACAAGGAGAAAGTCCGATGAAGGCGAATAAACGAATGTTGGTAATTGATGGTGGTTTTGCTAAAGCGTACCAAAAGAAAACAGGTATCGCAGGCTATACGCTACTCTCCAATAGTTATGGCATGTTACTGGCTGCTCATCAACCGTTTACGTCCATTGAAGATGCCGTCGAAAATGGGACGGATATCATTTCTGTTTTACGAGTCGTCGAACAAGTTGTTAGTCGCAAAAAAGTGGCTGAAACAAATATTGGGGAAAAACTCAAACAAGAGAGTGAAGATTTGTTATACTTGTATCAGAACTTTGATCGATTTTAATCGATGCTTTTCAAGTGTTAAAGGAGGCCATTCGTATTAATAAGCAACAATTACTCGCAGAAAAATTTGGTTACGCGGAGTTTCGCCTCGGACAAGAAACCATTATTGATAAAATCTTAAACCATGAGAACGTGTTAGGGATCATGCCTACTGGTGGAGGGAAGTCAGTTTGTTATCAACTCCCTTCGTTAATGCTAGACGGTTTGACCTTAGTGATTTCTCCTTTGATCTCGTTAATGAAAGATCAAGTCGATCAGCTGAATGAGATGGGGATTCCCGCAACGTATATCAATAGTACGTTAACCCAAGATGAAACAAATCAACGTTTCCGTCAAGTTGGACAAGGCGAGATCAAGCTGTTATATGTTGCGCCGGAGCGTTTAGCGAGTTTTGATTTTCAAGAAATGCTACGTTACGTTGATTTAAGTTTACTTGCCGTCGATGAGGCGCATTGTATTTCACAGTGGGGTCATGATTTTCGTCCTAGTTACTTAAAAGTGGCTGAAACGATTCAACAGTTTGACCAAAAACCACCGATTGTCGCCTTGACGGCTACCGCAACGCCTCAAGTAGCCCAAGATATTTGTCACAGACTCGGGATTCCAGCTGAGAATGAAGTCACAACAGGTTTTGCACGCGAAAATTTATCGTTTCAAGTTGCCAAAAATCAAAAAGACGTCTATCTCTTGGAATACTTACGCTTAAATAAAGACCAGTCAGGAATTATTTATGCAAGTACACGTAAAGAAGTCGACCGGCTCTATCATTTACTGCAACACCAACAGATAAAAGTCGGACGCTACCATGCAGGGCTCAGTGAAGCAGAGCGTTCAAGCAATCAAGAGGACTTTTTATTTGATCGTCTGCAAGTGATTGTTGCAACGAATGCGTTCGGGATGGGGATTAATAAAAGTAATGTGCGCTTTGTGATTCATGCTCAAATGCCAGGAAACATCGAATCGTATTACCAAGAAGCAGGCCGAGCCGGACGCGATGGTTTACCGAGTGAAGCCATCTTACTTTATGGCGCCCAAGATATTCAAATCCAACAATTTTTTATTGAACAATCCGAATCGGATATTACGTACCGCCAAAGCGAGCACGTCAAACTACAAGAAATGAATCAATATGCCCATACTCAAATATGCTTACAACGCTATATTTTACGTTATTTCGGTGAAAAAGATCCTCAAGATTGCGGACAATGTAGTAATTGTCTGGATGAACGGGAAGTCGTCGATATTACCGTTGACACACAAAAAGTCTTGTCGTGTGTCAAACGGATGAATCAGCGTTTTGGAAAATCGTTAGTTGCCAAAGTTTTAATGGGCTCAAGCGATCAAAAAGTCAAACAATGGCGCTTTGAGCAATTGCCGACTTATGGCTTAATGAAAGGTTGGACTCAAAAAGATTTAGTAGGGTTAATCGATTATTTAACGGCTGAAGGGTATCTCACACCTTCAGAAGGCCAGTTTCCGACATTATCTGTTTCAGAAAAAGGAATCCAAGTACTCTTAGGTCAAGCGAAGGTTTCGCGTAAGCAAAATATCGTCAAACAAATTGTAGCGGACGATGCTCTTTTTGAAAAATTACGGTCGCTGCGTTTAGAAATCGCGCAGGAACAACAGTTACCACCCTATATCATTTTTTCTGATCAGACCTTAAAAGAATTAGCCGAAAAACAACCTCAGAGTACCTTAGAGTTTCTTGAAATTAAAGGGGTTGGCCAAAATAAATTAGAGAAATATGGTGCAGCCTTCTTAGCATTATTAAAGCATGAAAAATAAACCAAAAAACTTCTAACCCTTTTAGAGCAGGGTTAGAAGTTTTTTTACTTCACAGAAAAGCTTTTTCGTTCAATCAATTTGGCACCGACTAAGACGGTTTTAGTGATATCACGCGGATAAATTAATTGATTGACCAACATATCAATCGCCGTTTGTGCCAATTCTACCACATCAATCCGGAAGGTCGTTAATGGCGGCGAAACAAATTTCGCAATCTCGTTGTCATTAATACTAATCAGTTCTAGTCGATCGGGAATCACAATACCTGCTTCATTGAAAGCTTGTAAGGCACCGACCGCAATCGTGTCTGAAGCAATAAAAATACATTCCGGTAACTGACCATCGAGGTTTTGAATCAGTGATTTCGTTAATTCATAGCCTTGGTTGACGGTAAATTTGCCACCTGAAACAATATAGCGTTCATCAAGCGTGCCTTTTTTTGCTAAATAGTGGCGAAAAGTGGTCTCGCGTGTATCTTCCTCATCAAGATCAAGATCAGGATTATGATAGGATCCGCCAATAAATCCAATTTTTTGATAGCCTTTTTGCAAAAATAAATCAATTGCATGACGGGTCATTTGATCGGTATCGGGTTTGACGGTATCAAATAACTCAGGTTCTAAATTCATTTCTAAGAAGACACCGTTGCTACAACGCGCCTTTAATTTTTTCGTTTCCTCACTTGAAAAAAAACCAACGCCGATAAAACCTGAAATCTGTTTCGGTAAGCTCTCGATGCCATCTTCATGTTTAAGGGTTACAATATCCAAATTATTTTCTTGCGCATATTTTTCGATGGATAAACGTAATTGATGAAAGTACAAATCTTGTAGTTCTTCTTGATTCGTGATCCAAAAAAGCAACGCAATTTTCTCAATCGTTGTTTTGATTTTGGAACGGTCATAGCCTAACGAAAGGGCAGTATTAATAATCGTTTTTCTCGTTTCTTCGCCAACGGATAATGTACTATCACCTTTCAACAAGCGGGAGACGGTTGCTTGTGAAAATCCTGCTTCTTCTGCGATTTTTTTTATGGTAACCATAATATCACCTCGCAACTAGTATAGCGTATATATCGATTTTAGTAAATAAATTTACTTAAAATTATTTTTAGGGTAAAAAGATTGGTATAGAGCCCTTAACAGCTGTTTTTAACACTGATTAAGTTAAAAAAATTAATATTTTTGCTAAAAATCATTTACAAATTAGATAAATTAATTTACTATATAGGTGTAGATAGCGTTTTCAATAAAAGGAGGAGCATTTATTATGAAAAAATTAGTTCAATATTTATTTTTTAGTACGTTAGCATTTGGTTTGGCAGCATGTGGTCCCGGAGAAGCAGAAACAGGTACCCAAACAAGTAGCAAGAAAAATAATAGTGAAGAATACGATTTGCTTGTCTGGGAAGATCAAGATAAGAAAGCGGGTATTGAAGAAGCCGTTAAGAAATTTGAAGAAGAAAACGATGTGAAAATTAAAGTCGTTGAAAAAGCACTGGCAGGTCAAATTGAAGACTTACGTTTAGACGGGCCAGCAGGAACTGGGGCTGACGTGATTACGATCCCAGGAGACCAAATCGGAACAGCGGTAACAGAAGGATTATTAGCACCGTTAGATGTGAGCGATGCGGTAAAAGAATTGTACACACAATCTGCCATGCAATCACAAATCGTCGATGGTGTCGTTTATGGATTACCAAAAGCAGTGGAAACACAAATTTTATACTATAACAAAGCCTTAATTTCAGAAGAAGAATTACCAAAATCAACTGATGAATGGTTAGAGTATTCAAAAGGCGTTCTGACAAAAGATTCTTATGGCTTATTGGCATTATGGGATCAATTGTACTATGCCCAAGGAGTGATGAGTGCTTACGGTGGTTATGTTTTCGGACAAGATGCTGAAGGAAATTATCAAGCAGACGATATTGGCTTGGCGAGTCCAGGTGCGATTGAGGGGGCAGAATACATCCAAGAATTTTATAAATCTGGCGTTTTCCCGACTGGTA
>CAYNOA010000160.1:0-4999 GCA_964398695.1 uncultured Enterococcus sp.
AAGAAGCCGGATCTGGTAAAACGGCTTTTAAAAATTGTAAAGGAATAATTTCTTTTCCTTCAAATAAAATTGGCTCAATCGAAGTCATTCCCACATTTTCTAAACATTTTAAATGCGTTAAGTAACTTTGACCAAAAGTCATAAAGAAACGAATTTGTTTAATCCCTTTGATGTTTACAGCTAATGACTCTAATTCCTCATGGTATAACAAGTACATATCTTTTTGACCGACTTCCGCAAAATCATACACTTTTTTGATTGCCATTGGGGCGGTTTCAATCCACTGACCTTCTTTCCAGTAACGACCATTAGCTGAAACTTCTCGAATGTTAATTTCTGGATTAAAGTTGGTCGCAAATGGATACCCATGGTCACCACCATTACAATCTAAAATATCAATGTAGTTAATTTCATCAAAGTAATGTTTTTGGGCATAAGCAGAAAAAACGCCCGTCACACCCGGATCAAAACCCGAACCTAAAATAGCGGTGATGCCAGCTTCTTCAAACTTTTGGCGATACTCCCATTGCCATTTGTATTCAAACTTGGCGGTGTCTTCTGGTTCATAATTGGCCGTGTCTAAATAATGGGTTTTTGTTGCTAAGCAAGCATCCATAATCGTTAAATCTTGGTAAGGTAAAGCTAAATTCATCACGATATCTGGTTGGAAGTTTTCAATCAAAGTAATCAACTCTTCAACATTGTCGGCATTGACTTGTGCCGTTGAAATTTTACAACCTCGACCGTCTAGTTTCTCTTTTAAATCATCACATTTTTGTTTTGTTCTGGAAGCAATACAAATTTCTTCAAATACTTCTTTGTTTTGTACACATTTATGCACGGCAACACTTGCGACGCCACCTGCACCAATAATTAATGCTTTTGCCATTTTTTTCACACTCCTAATTGATTGCTAATAATAATTCACGAATAATTTTACATGCTAAAGCGGTTGATGCCCCACTTAAATCGTAAGGCGGTGACAATTCATTGACATCTAGACCGACGATATTTAGTTGAGCTAAGTCTAAGATTGCCTCAAGTAGGGCCTCAAATGATACCCCGCCGGCTTCAGGTGTTCCTGTTCCTGGAAAAGCAGAAGGATCAAGCACATCTAAATCAATCGTCAAATAGATTGGCTTATCTTTGAGCTGTTCAATGACTTCTCTTAGACCGTTAAAATTAAATTTTTGTAAATAAGTATGGTCTTTGGCAAACTGAAACTCTGCTCTTTCCCCTGAGCGAATCCCAAATTGAAAAATCCGTTGATCGCCAACTCGATCCCAAATCCGACGAATCACGGTTGCGTGGGATAATTCCGCGCCTAAATAGGCTTGTCTTAAATCGGTGTGTGCATCAAGTTGAATAACGTGTACATCAGGATAGGCTTCAAAAACCGCGTCAAAAGCACCTAAGGTAACCAAGTGTTCGCCACCAATCATAAAAGGGCGTTTTTTAGCAGCTAAAATCTCGGCGGTATGGGCCTGAATGTCAGCCAAAGCCAAGTCGACGCGCCCAAACGACAATTCTAAATCACCGGAATCAAAGATTTGTACTTCTTCTAAATCTTTGTCTTGATAGGGACTATAAGTTTCTAAACCAAAAGATTCTCCGCGAATCGCCCGACTGGCAAACCGTGTCCCTGGTCGATAAGAAGTGGTTGAATCATATGGCGCGCCAAACAACACCGTTTTCGCCTCTGAAAAAGACGCGGTACAACCGATAAAAGTTTCAACATTTGTTTGCATCTACATTAACTCCTTAATATAATTCGGCAAATAAAACGCCCCTCGATGAACATCTGGATTGTAGTAGCGAGTATGAATTTTTTGCGCTTCCCATTGGGCAACTTGAATATCCGTTTCGGGATTAACCTTTTTCGCTGAATACCCAAATAATAAATAGCCGGCCGCGTAGCTCGGTACACTGCTCATATAAATTTTATTAATTGGAAAAACCGAAATTAGACGATGGCGAATATGACGAAAAGCTTCTTCATCTTCTTCGTAAAAACCATTGGCGTGTTGGCTAATTAAAGTACCGTCTTCTCGTAACGCTTTGTAACAATTTCCATAAAACTCACGCGTAAAGAGACTTTCGTTGATGCCAAAAGGATTCGCCGTATCCACGATAATCAAGTCATAAGCGGCCTCTTTTCCCCGCACAAATTTTAAACCATCTTGAAAATGTAAGCTGACGCGTTTATCAGAAAAAGTCTCTTGGTTTTTAGGAAAATACTTTTGGCAAACTTGGATGACTTTTTCATCGAGCTCCACCACATCAATTGTCGCAATCGATTCGTATTTTTCTAACTCACGCAAGACCCCACCATCACAACCACCAATGACTAAAACATTCCGAATCATTGGCTGAACCGCTAGGGGCACATGAACCATCATTTCACTATAAAAAAACTCATCTTTTTCAGTATTAATTAATTCCCCATCTAAAGTCAAAATACGTCCAAACTCCTTTGAATCAAACAATGCAATATGATGGTACTCGCTTTGGCAGCTAAATACTTCTCGATCGACATTAATTGATAACTTTACCCCTTCTTGGTGATACTCTGAAAACCATAAATCCATTATTTTGCTCCTTTCACGACTTTAATCGTCTGTAAGGTTGTATCTTCGGTCCCCATAACTAGGCAACCTTTTTCTTGTGCATAAACAATATGTTCGACCACTTCTTTGGTAATCAGTTCGCCAGGGGCAACGATTGGAATGCCTGGTGGATAGCACATCACCATTTCAGCCGAGATATAGCCCGCACTTGCCACTAACGGACGACTTTCATGATTGGCAAAAAAAGCTTCTTTGGGTGAAATTTTCACTTCGGTCTTTGCAATATCAAAGACTAGCAAGCCCTTTTTATCTCTTTTGAAGCGACGGCGAATTTCCGACAAAGCACCGACTAAACGTTCAATATCATGCGGTCGGTCCCCAACAGAAACATAGGCTAAAATATTGGCCGTATCGCCAAATTCAATTTGAATATTGTATTCATCTCGTAACAAATCATAAACTTCGCTCCCGGTTAGGCCTAAATCGGTTGTTTTAACACATAGTTTGGTGACGTCAAAATCATAAATTGACGTGCGGTTAATCACTTCGGTTGAATAGGCATAATAATCGCCAATTTCATTAATTTCGTCGCGTGCATATTGCGCCAGGTTTTTGACTTGTTCAAAGATTTCTTTGCCATTTTTAGCTAAATTGTGGCGCGCTAGGTCAAGACTTGACATTAACAAATAACTAGCACTCGTCGTTTGTGTTAAGTTAATAATTTGGCGCACATATTCTGGATCAATTCCCTGATTGCAAAGCAAGAAAGAACTCTGTGTTAACGAACCACCTGATTTATGCATACTAACGGCAGCCATATCGGCTTGGGCAGCCATCGCATTCATGGGTAGCCCTTCGCCAAAATACAAGTGGGCTCCATGCGCCTCATCCACGAGCACTTTCATTCCATGCTGATGCGCCAGTTCTGTAATCTGACGTAAATCTGAACAAACCCCATAATAAGTCGGGTTGTTAATTAAAATCGCCTTGGCATCCGGATGGGCCAAAATGGCTTCTGCTACTTTGCTTAAAGGCATGCCCGTTGAAATTTCTAACTCTAAATGTAAGGGCGTATCAATGTAGACCGGTACCCCGCCACACATGACTAAAGCGTTAATGACACTCTTATGGACATTTCTTGGCAATAAAATTTTTTCGCCCTCTTTAAGCGTGGCATAAATCATATTTTGAACCGCCCCTGTTGTGCCATTGACCATAAAAAAAGCCTGTTTGGCCCCAAAAGCTTCTGCCGCGATTTCTTCGGCTTCTTTGATAACAGAAACCGGATGACTTAAATTATCAAGGAGCTTCATCGAATTTGCATCCAGTGAAATCGCTTTTTCTCCTAAAAAATTCGTTAAAGCCACACTCCCTTTTCCTCGTTTATGTCCGGGTACATCAAAAGGGACTAAACGCTGCTTTTTTAGAGCGAGCAAAGCTTCCACAATTGGCATTTTTTCTTGTTTATCTGTATACACGTTACCTTCTCCACCCCTTTAATTCGGATGCTTGGGCACAAAAAAATGAACCCAAGCAATAGTTATCTATTACTTGAGTTCATTCGATTTCTCCATCATTGTCTTTTTGTTTTCTCTAAAAGCACATAAAAAAACAAAATCGCGTTTACCGGTAGAACGTTAGAGTCTATTTAGTAGGCATACTTTTACCACTCTTACTAATCGTTTTCACAAGCATAATGTTAGACCAACTATCCAAGTCATTACCTTATAAAAAATTTGAGTCGACAACATGGTGTTATCTCTTCAATGGGCGCGAAGCCCCTTTACTACTTCAAATCTGTTGTTTCCAACAGCAATAAGTTTGGCAAAGTAAAACTCGCCTCTCTCGTCTTGCAGATTTACTGCACGCAAATATTACCACGAAAAAAAAGCGAGCACAATCTTTTTTTTGGAAAGAATCTTTCCGCTTCTTTTAAAATAACTAACTATATTATATGTTACCTACTGTAAAATTCGAGAAAAAACCAAAGAAAAAAACGCAAATTCTAAGTGATTGTGCAATATAACTTAAAAAAATTGAATAGACTTGCTAAAATCATTCTTTTAAAAGCGAATTCAATGCAAAAACATTAACAAATCAACCTTGTTTTTGCATATACAAACAATTGACTGCCTTTTTATTAGAAAAGTTAAAAATAACAAAAAAATATAAAATAATGTAAGTGTTTTTATAATTTTCAGATTTTTCACTTGTTTCTATTTGAGGTCTGCGTCCAATTGGATACGAATTTAAAATAAAAACAACTTTTCCCGCTATTCGTTTTTCACGAAAAATTGGGAAAAGCTGTTGGTTGATTACTTGTTAAAGATTTTTGGACCTTTACGCATATTTTTGCGATCATTTTTTGGGGTATCGACTTGATTCGAACGGCCGCCACCTTGTTTTTTCTTAATTATTTCTTGCATTTTTTC
>CAYNOA010000161.1:0-4974 GCA_964398695.1 uncultured Enterococcus sp.
ATCTTTCATTTATGCATCCCCTCGCTGCAATTATTTAATTTCTTCTCGTTTCATTGCTTCGTTCTTTTTTTTGCTTAAAAACAGTATAACATAGCCAAAGAATGAAAGTCTTCTTTGAACTTGGGAGATTGACAAAAACAAAACAAAAAAGTTTGGGTCTTTCAGGAGTCAGCGAGTTAAAAGTTTGCTATACTAAAGAAAATACTGCGATAGAAGAGGAGTTTTTTTATGTATTTGGAAAGGCAAGTCCAACGATTTCTCAAGCGTAGTCGTGTTTTTTTGTATCAACGCATCTCTTCCATTCAAATTGTTGTTGTCTATTACCTACTAATGGTTCTTTTAGCACTTGGGTTATTTTACTTGCCTTATTTTCGGCAACCAGATAGCCATGTTTCTTTTATGGATATGTTATTTATGGCCGTTAGTACCGTTAGCGTAACGGGTTTGACCACTTTTCCAATTAATGAAGTTTTTAATCGAAATGGGACTATTTTATTGGCCACCTTGTTCCAAGTCGGCGGCTTAGGGATTATGATGATCTCGACCTTCTTTTTTATTTTATCAAACAAACGAGTTTCTTTAAAACAGCGGCAGTTAATTATGATTGATATGAACCAGCAACGGCTAAGTGGGATTGTCTCAATGATTCGAGCCACTTTTTTGATTTTAATTGGGGTCCAATTTTTTGGCGGTCTCTTGTTTGGTGTTCATTTTAAATTAAATGGTTATTACCAAAATTGGGGTGACGCTTTTTTCAATGGCTTTTATCAAGCGATTTCAGCGGTCACTAACTCTGGCTTTGACGTGACGGGACGTTCCATTTTGCCTTATGCACATGATTATTTCTTTTTACTTTGTATTATGTTTTTTATTTTTATTGGTGGAATTGGGTTCCCAGTCATTATGGACATTCGGGCTTGGTTAAAAAGCAAATTAAAAAAGAAAAAACCCCATCAATTGCCTTATCGCTTTTCGTTATTTACGAAGATTTCTCTCCTTTCTTTTGTCATCTTATTTATCGGTGGCACTTTGCTCATTTTTAGTTTAGAAAAAAGTCATTTATTTCAAGGCGCGCCTTTTTCAGAACAATGGATGACCAGTATGTTTTATTCGATTACGACGCGCAATGCGGGTTTGCAAATTCATGATATTAGTGACTTTCAAACCACGACTTTATTTATTTTTGCTTTACTGATGTTTATTGGTTGTAGCCCGAGTTCCGTTGGTGGTGGCATCCGAACAACCACGGTCGCCGTCATTACTTTATATTTAATTTCTTTTTTAAAAAGCGAGTCACGCGTCAATGTTTTTGGGCGGCAAATTGATGAAGAAGACGTGCAAAAAGCTATCGCGGTCTTCATGCTTTCCTTAGCGATGTGTTTTGGCTGTGTGATTTTTCTAACCGCCATTGAAGATTTTCCTTTAATTGCGATTATTGTTGAAGTGGCTTCGGCGTTTGGAACGACCGGAATGTCTTTAGGCATTACGGCGGAGCTTTCGCTAATAGGAAAAATCGTTATCTGTTCTTTAATGTTTATCGGCCGCATCGGCATGCTTTATACTTTGCTTTTATTTGTCCCTAAACAAACCCAAGACTTAGGTTATGAATATCCGAAAGAAAAAATTATTACTGGTTAAAAGAAACGAGGTTAACGATGATTAAATTAATTATTACGGACCTAGACGGTACTTTCTTAAATAGTCAAGGAAGTTTTGACAAAGAATACTATAAGCAAGTCCGACAACTCATGCAGCAAAAAGGCGTGGTTTTTGCCGTTTGTACTGGCAAACAAGGGGAACGCGTCGAAGAATTGTTCGGCGAAGAACTTTGTCAAGATCTTTGGATTTTAGGTGATAGCGCGACTCGCATTAAACATAAGGGCCAATACGTTTACCAATCGCTCTTAAAAAACACCCTTGGTTTAACCATTATTGAAAAATTAGAACAAATTGCAGCTGACCATATCGTCATCGCTTGCACCCCAACGGCCGCTTTTATTAAGACTACTACACCCGCAGATCAAGCAAAAATGGTGCGCCGTTCCTATGCGGTGGTCAAAACCGTCGACAACTACCAAGAATTGACGGAAGATTTCGTTAAAATCACCGTTTTTGATGCACAAGAAAGATGTTTTGAAAGCGTCCTTGAGTTAGAAAAATTCAAAGAGCAAGCTTATATTGTGGCGTCTGAAGCGGCTTGGATTGATATTGCCAATGTCGGCGTCCATAAAGGAACGACCGTGGCAGAATTACAAAAAATTCTCCAAGTAACCAAAGAAGAAACGATGGCTTTTGGTGATGGTTTAAACGATCGTGAACTTTTAGAAACAGCCACCTATAGTTTTGCGATGCGAAATGCTTTTGAAGAAATTAAAGACATCGCAGCGTTCGTCACAAAATCAAACGATGAAAATGGTGTTTTAGCCACCATTGAAAAAATGCTCGCCCTCTAATCAAAAGACAAAAGAAGCCACAAGTCCTTTTGGGTCGAAGGCTTTTAAAGAGACGAATTTTTCGGCTCTTTTTTTTCGTTGTTGGTGATTTCTTTCGAATGCTTGACCACACCTTTAAATTTTACTAAAGTGTTTTTTCAATTTTTCTTTGAGTATGGTATGATTAATTGAATTTTATGATTCTTTTTAATTTAGAACGAATGGGGAATTTTAATGAAAATAAGGCATCTTTTTGCAGCGACGGCCGGCAAAGTTTCGCGCTGGGTTTTACAAACTTTTTTCAAAGGCGGTTCAAGTTATCCAGGGAAATTAGCCTTAAAACTTGATCCAAAAATTTTAGATTATTTAGCCAAAGATTATCAAGTCATCGTGGTGACCGGAACCAACGGCAAGACATTAACGACGGCTTTAATTGTTAAAATCTTAGAACAAGAATTTGGTCCGGTTTTAACCAATCCAACCGGCTCGAATATGATTCAAGGGATTGTTTCGACCTTCTTAGACGCGCCCAAAAATAAAGGCCAAAAGAAATTTGCCGTTTTAGAAATTGACGAGGCCAGTTTAACGCGCGTGACGGATTTTATTCAACCTGAGCTCTTTGTCTTTACCAATATTTTCCGTGACCAAATGGATCGCTACGGCGAAATTTATTCCACGTATCAAAAAATTCTGGATGGCGTGAAAAAAGCGCCACAAGCAACGATTTTAGCCAATGGTGATTCACCGATTTTCAATTCCGTGGCAACAATCAATCCACGAATTTATTACGGTTTTAATCACCAAGCTGACGTAGAACAAACGGCACATTACAATACGGATGGGATTTTATGCCCGAATTGTCACCATGTTTTACATTATAAAATGATTACTTATGCCAATTTAGGGAAATACTATTGCCCTAATTGTGCGTTTAAACGGCCGGACCTCACTTACCAATTAACTGCATTAGGCGAAATGACGAATACCGCCTCGGCCTTTACAATTGATGGCCATGAATACCAAATTGAAGTCGGCGGCATGTATAATATTTATAATGCCTTAGCGGCGACAGCGGTTGGCGAACATTATCAGGTCACACCTGAAAAAATCAAAGCGGCATTAGCTTACGATGAAAAAGTTTTTGGACGCCAAGAGGTCATTCAAATCGGTGATAAAAAGTGTACCCTCGTTTTAGTCAAGAACCCAGTCGGCTTAAATCAAGTGATTGACCTGATTGACTTGGCTCCTTATGACTTTTCACTAGTTTGCTTGTTAAATGCTAATTATGCAGACGGGATTGATGTCAGTTGGATTTGGGATGGCGAATACGAAAACTTAACCAAACATGCGATTCCACAAGTAATCACAGGTGGCGATCGCCGCAAAGACATGACCTTTCGTTTGAAAGTTGCCGGGATTGAAGCAGATAAAATTCAAGAGCTAGCGACTTTAGACCAAGTCATTGCGCAAATTCCGCAACTTGAAACAGAGCATGTTTATATTTTAGCCACTTATACAGCCGTCTTACAATTACGCAAAAAACTAACCGAACAAGGTATTTTAAAAGGAGGGCAAAAGTAATGACTAAAAAACAATTACGGGTCGCTCACCTTTACGGCAATTTACTAAATACTTATGGTGACAATGGCAATCTACTTGTTTTAAACTATTTGGCCAAAAAAAGCGACGTGGACTTTCATGTCGATATCGTAAGTTTACATGACGCTTTTGATCCAAATGCCTACGATTTTGTCTTCTTTGGTGGCGGGCAAGATTATGAGCAAAAAATCGTGGCAAAAGACCTGCAAACCAAAAAAGCCGCTTTAGTTGAATACATCGAAAATGATGGGATTTTACTAGCTATCTGCGGTGGTTATCAATTATTAGGCCACTATTATATCACGGCCAATGGGGAAAGAATTGAAGGCATCGGTGCCCTTGATCACTACACCTTAAATCAAGACAACCAGCGTTTTATTGGCGACATTAAAATTTATAATGCCGACTTTGACGAAACCTATCTTGGTTTTGAAAACCATAATGGCCGAACCTTCCTAGGCAATGGCGAAAAGCCCCTTGGACAAGTTTTAGCCGGTAATGGGAACAATGGAGAAGATCAAACGGAAGGTGTTATTTACCGCAATGTCTTTGGTTCTTACTTTCACGGACCCATTTTAGCCCGCAACGAGCATCTTGCAAAACGCTTATTAAACCTAGCCTTAACTAAAAAATATGGCCAATAAGACCCCACGACCCCTGAAGGTGCGCCCTTCAGAGGTCGTTTTTTTAAGTCTTCGGGAAATTTCCCAAGGCTTGAAGCTTTATTCCAATCTCTTTGATTCTTCCCAGTTCGGCTACAGCCTATTGTAACCGTTGCCAACTTCGAGTACAGTTACCCTATCAATTGATAAATCTTATTGAAGGAGTTGTTTGGTTTTATGATGGAAAAAGTACAAAGGTTCGGTGGAGCCATGTTTACCCCGGTCTTACTCTTTTCGTTTTCTGGTTTAATGGTTTCTCTTGCAATTATTTTTAAAAATCC
>CAYNOA010000162.1:0-4930 GCA_964398695.1 uncultured Enterococcus sp.
AAAAGTGACCGAACTCGGGGGCCATCAACTGATTGGTTTTCCCGCACAAAGCTCCGTTGTAAAATGGGATGAAAAAAAGTTACAAAAGAAGCAACCGCGCATCGAAAAAATCGTGCAAGAAGCCGCTGAGCAATCCCATCGCCAAGTGACACCAGCGATTACCTTGTTTTCTTCAAACCAAGCCTTCTATCAAACGCTGACCCAATACGATGCAATTTTAGTTGCCTATGAAGAAGCCGCAAAACAAGGTGAGCAAAGTCAACTAGTGAAAACACTCAAGACGCTGCCAGTCGGTGCGCATTTATTAGTTGTTTTTGGGCCTGAAGGGGGCTTAAGTTCAAAAGAAGTGACGATTTTACAAGAAGCAGGCGCGAAACTTTGTGGTTTAGGCCCAAGGATTTTACGCTGCGAAACAGCGCCACTTTATTTACTCAGTGCGGTCAGTTATCAATTTGAATTACAATAAAAAAATTGTATAATTATAAGAAAGAATCGTTGCTTGACCTAAGTGCCAGTCGTGTCAATTAGCGAAAAAACAAGAACAAAGGAGGGAATTCCATGGCAAAGGAAGTGGTATTAACTGGACCCAATGTCATTAAGCTAGTTTCTTTTTACATGAGTCCTGAGCACACGGCTTTTGTAAAAAAAGCATTAGATTATGCAACAAAAGCACATGAAGGCCAATTTCGTAAATCCGGTGAACCATATATTATTCATCCGATTCAAGTTGCAGGTATCTTAGCGGAATTGCATATGGATCCCCATACAGTTGCGACCGGTTTTTTACATGATGTAGTTGAAGATACCGAAGTAACTTTAGCTGACTTAAAAGCAGAATTTGGTAAAGACGTGGCTATGTTAGTCGATGGGGTGACGAAATTAGGCAAAATCCACTATAAATCCCATGAAGAACAATTGGCAGAAAATCACCGAAAAATGTTAATGGCGATGGCCCAAGATTTACGAGTGATTATGGTCAAATTAGCCGACCGTTTGCATAATATGCGGACCTTAACGCATTTACGCGAAGATAAACAACGCCGGATTGCACAAGAAACGATTGAAATTTATGCTCCCCTAGCCCACCGTTTAGGGATTAGTCGAATTAAATGGGAGCTAGAAGATCGCTCTTTACGTTATTTAAATCCTAAGCAGTATTACCGCATCGTTCACTTGATGCAAAGCAAGCGCGATGAACGAGAAGCCTATGTGGAAGAAACGGTGGAAGAAATCCGGATTGCGACCGAAGAATTAGAAATTTATGCGGAAATTTACGGTCGACCGAAACACATTTACTCGATTTATCGGAAAATGGTCGATAAGAAAAAACAGTTCGATGAAATTTATGATTTATTAGCCATTCGCGTAATTGTAGAGTCGATTAAAGATTGTTATGCTGTTTTAGGTACGATTCATACAAAATGGAAACCAATGCCTGGGCGGTTTAAAGATTATATAGCGATGCCCAAAGCCAACATGTACCAATCTTTACATACAACGGTAATCGGACCCAAAGGCAATCCCATTGAAATTCAAATCCGCACGCATGAAATGCATGAAATTGCGGAATTTGGGGTCGCTGCCCACTGGGCTTATAAAGAAGGCGTGACTGAAAAAATTAAACCAGACAATGCCAGCCAGCAAGTCAGCTGGTTCCAAGAGTTACTTGAATTACAAGATGAAAGCTATGACGCTTCGGAATTCATGGAAGGCGTCAAAGGCGATATCTTTAGTGATAAGGTTTACGTCTTTACGCCCAAAGGGGATGTTTCTGAATTGCCCCAAGGCTCAGGTCCGCTTGATTTTGCCTACAATATCCATACAGATATCGGCAGTAAAACCGTCGGGGCGAAAATTAATGGAAAAATCGTCCAATTGGATTACAAATTGAAAAATGGGGATATTGTTGAAATTTTAACTTCACCCAATTCCTTTGGTCCAAGTCGGGACTGGTTGAATTTGGTTGCGACGAGTAAGGCCAAAAATAAAATTCGCCGATTCTTTAAAACACAAGGCCGGGATGAAAATATTGAAAAAGGCCGCGATGCTGTCGTGAAAGTGTTGCAAGAGATGAATTTAGTACCAAAAGAGATTTTAACCAAGGCCCGTTTGCAAGAAGCCTTGAGTCGTTATAACTATCAAACCGATGAAGATTTATTTGCAGCCATTGGTTATGGGGAAATTAGTGCGATGACTTTTGTGAATCGGATTACCGAGCAAGAGCGAAGAGAAAAATTACAAGAAAAAGAAAAACAAAAATTACAAGAATTAATGAAACCAGCGGCCGAGAAAAAATCCGATAAAATGAAAATTCGGCATGAAGGTGGTGTGGTCATTCAAGGTGTTCAAAACTTAATGATTCGCATTAGTCGCTGCTGTAACCCAGTACCGGGCGATTCAATTGTCGGTTATATTACGAAAGGGCGGGGGATTTCGATTCACCGAGCTGATTGCCCCAATATTGTGAATTCCCCAGAAAATCAAGCCCGCTTAATTGAAGTGGAATGGGAAGACGCCGCTAGTAACAATAAAGAATACGATGCTGAGTTATCCATTCATGGTTTTGACCGTTCAGGCTTATTAAATGAGGTCTTACAGGCGGTTAATTCACTAACTAAACGAATTTCCAGTGTGGAAGCCAAAGCCGATAAAGACAAAAATGCGGTGATCCGTCTAACCGTTTCCATCCAAAACTTGGCGCATTTACAACAAATCGTGACCCGTATCCAACAAATACCAGATGTTTATAGTGTCGATCGGACGAAAGGATAAGAAGAAAAAAGTGAAAGCAGTGATTCAACGAGTTAAAGAAGCCAGCGTCACCATTGACCAGCAAATCGTTGGCGAAATTAGTCAAGGTTTTTTGATTTTACTTGGGATTCATGCAGAAGACACGGTCGCTGATATCGACTATCTTGTCCGGAAAATTACCAAGTTACGTGTTTTTGAAGATCAAGAAGGAAAAATGAACTTAGATTTAGCCGCCGTTTCAGGTGAGATTTTAAGTGTCTCACAATTTACTCTTTACGCGGATACCAAAAAAGGCAACCGGCCCAGCTTTGTGAAAGCAGCCCAACCAGAAGTGGCTATGGCGCTCTATGAGTTGTTTAATCAAAAACTCCGCGCAGAAAAGATTTTTGTCGCTACGGGTGAATTTGGTGCCAATATGCAAATTGCCTTAGTCAATGATGGCCCCGTGACCATTGTGATTGACACGAGAGAAAAATAAAGAAAACCTTAACAAAAGTGAATCTTCCCCCTTTGTTCGCAAAGCGTGTGATTCACTTTTTTGGCTGTATAATATTTGGTGTTGATGGAGAAATCTCATAGAGATTTCTCCATCAACATTTTTTTAATTTTTTTCAACAAAAAGCAAATTACTTTTATTTTTACGAAATTTTGTTACACTTCTTTTTGAGGTGAAAAAAAATGCGCAACCATTGGATAGAAGAAGAACTAAAGAAAATTGAAACAACTGAAAATCAATTTCTTTTAAAAGAAATCCGTCAATATATCGAACAATTAGAAGATGACAACGAAAGTCTTCAAGTCGCCCTAGAAGGCAGTATCTGGAGCCCGAATCGTTGGAATGAAGGCATCCAAAAATAAGCCGAAAACCGACAAACTTACTTAGCCATCGAGCCAGTCAGTTTGTCGGTTTTTTATTTTCCTGGGCTGCGAACCATTGAAGGCGACAGACCAAAGTGTTTTTTAAATGATTTACTAAAATGGTAAGCATCTTCGTAGCCAACGGTTTTGGCCACTTCTTTGACCGTCAAATTTTCTTCTTTTTCCAGTAGTTGTCGGGCTTTCGTTAAGCGAATTTGAATCAAGTAGTTAATCGGTGAAACACCCGTGATATCTTTAAAAATTTTGGATAAGTAGGTGGGACTGACATAATATAAGGTGGCCAAATGTTCAATCGAAATATCTTTGGCAAAATTATTTTCCATATAAGTCATAATGAGTTGGACGACTTGATTCATCCGATCATTTTGATTGGCGTACTCTTCTTCGGATAATTTTTCTTCTTTTTCTAAACTTCGTAAAATAAAAAGCATCATTTCCATTACAAGTGCCCGGCCCATTAAATTAAAATGGGTTTTTTGTTGGTTAAATTCTTCAATTAATTGCCAAGCTTTATCGAAAATTTTAAATTGACTGTCTTGCATCGAAAGCAAAGAACCATGGGTGGGAAAATGATTCTTTTCCAGACCATAAAGTTTAAAGTTTTTAATTCCAATATGAAGCTGATGCGAATAGGTGTTAATTAATTGTTTTTCGGCATGGTCAATCCCCGGGTTAAAAAGTAAAATGTCGCCACTTCGAACGGTTTTCCATTCATCGTCGATTAAATACAAAGATTCTCCTTGTAAAATAATTGAGATTTCAAAAAAATCGTGATGGTGAATCGTATTTTCATTGTCTGGTTGATTCCAAACATCAAAAGCATATAAAATTTCTGGATTAAAACATTGAAAATTCATGGTAAGCCCTCATTCATCTTGCAAATTCTTATCTTTCTATTATAGCCTAAAAATGCCAACAAGCCAAAAAATCGAGCGAAATAAAGAAAAAAATGCATAGAAATTTCCATTGTCTTTTGTAAGATATTCCATTCTTTTTATTTATTGAACCTGTAAGATAGGACTAGTAAAAAAAGAAAGAGGTGTTGGTTTTGAATAATTTTCAATGGCTTTGGCAATATCTGAAAAATTATAAATATAAAATGGTGATTGCCCTTATTTTTGTTGTTGTCAATTCCTTGTTAATTGTAATTAACCCTATTTTAACGGGACAATTGGTCGATAAAGTCATCGATCAAAATCAGGTAAATCTATTGATTCCCTTTTTAGGAATTATGATCGGAGTGCAGTTTATTCGGACGGTGATTCGCTATACCTACCAAATTATGTTTGAGCGGATTAGT
>CAYNOA010000163.1:0-4905 GCA_964398695.1 uncultured Enterococcus sp.
TAAATCTACTGATTCCTTTTTTAGGAATTATGGTTGGAGTCCAATTTATTCGGACGGTGATTCGCTATACCTACCAAATTATGTTTGAGCGGATTAGTCAAAACGTACTATTTCGTTTGCGTCAAGATTTGTATAAAAAACTCCAAGAACTTGATTTTGATTTCTTTAATCATACGCGTGTCGGCGACATTATGGCACGTATGACAGGTGATACCGATGCGATTCGGCATTTCGTTTCATGGGTAAGTTACAATAGTATTGAGTCAATTTTATGGTTTGTGGCGGCCATTGTCATGATGGGTTGGATTAATTTCCCCTTAATGCTAGCCTTAGTCGTGATTACCCCACTCATTTATTTTTTAACGATGAAGATGTCAAAAGAAGCCCATCCCGTCTTCTTTGAAATTCGGGAAAGTTTCTCGCGGTTAAATTCCATGGTTGAAGAAAATATTGGTGGCAACCGGGTGGTGAAAGCCTTCGCGCGAGAAGAGTTTGAAATTGAAAAATTTAACGACTACAACCAAGATTACAAACAGCGCAACATGGCTTCGGCTGAAGTTTCTGCCAAGTTTCTTCCTTGGCTTGATTTATTAGCTGGTAGTTTGACCATGACCACCCTTTTAATTGGCGGTTGGTTGGTCATCCAAAATCAAATGACCCTTGGGGAATTAATTACCTTCAATGGTTTCTTATGGATGCTAAATCAGCCCATGCGGATGAGTGGTTGGTTAATCAACGATGTGCAACGGTTTAATGCTTCTTGTATTAAAATTCGTCAAATGATTCATACCAAAGCCAATATCCCGGTAGTCGATAACCAAGCAGAGCTAAAAGTAAAAGGGTTTGTTGAATTTAAAGACGTTTCTTTCCATTTTTCTGATGATCCAGAGACGAATGTTTTAAGTCAAGTCTCCTTTAAAGTTGCACCGGGCCAAACCATCGGGATCTTAGGTGAAACTGGTTCAGGTAAAACCACACTCGTAAACTTAGTCGCGCGCTTTTATGACCCCACACAAGGCCAAGTTTTAATTGATGGCAAAAATGCCAAAGATTATCCAGTTCGTCAATTGCGTGAAAATATTTCGATGGTGATGCAAGACGTTTTCTTGTTCTCTAATACAATTGAAGACAATATTGCCTTTGGGAATCCTTACGTGGAAGCGGAATATATTCAAAGAGTGGCGGAAGTGGCTGACGCGCATAACTTTATTTCAAAAATGCCTCAAGGCTACGATACGATTATTGGGGAACGCGGAGTCGGCTTATCTGGTGGGCAAAAACAACGAATTTCCTTGGCACGCGCACTAGCCAAAGACCCAAGTATTTTGATTTTAGATGATACAACTTCGGCGGTTGATATGGAAACCGAGTCGAAAATTCAAAAAGAATTAACGAATTTAACCGGTGAAAAAACAACCTTCATTATTGCGCACCGGATTTCTTCGGTCCGCGAGGCCAATTTAATTTTAATGATGGAAAAAGGCCGCGTCATTGAACAAGGCACCCACGAAGAATTACTGGCGAAAAAAGGCTTTTACTATGAAGTCTATCAAAAACAATTAGGCTTAACGAATGGGGAGGTGGGCTAAAATGGCACGAAATAAATTTGACGTCGATGAGGAATTAGAGCAGGAATTTAATTGGTCGCACTATCAGCGACTGGGTGGTTATGTTGGTCCTTATAAACCAGCCATTTTAAAAGTTTTAGTGGTGATTATTTTAGCCAACATTGCCGGAATGTTTGGTCCTTACTTTATGAAAATTGCGATTGATGAAGTGATTCCCCAAAAAAACGTTTCTTTATTGTTAATGATTAGTGGCTTGTTTCTAGTCTCCTTACTCTTTATTGCTTGGTGTATGAAGTACCGAATTGTGGCGATTACCGAAATCGGGCAAGACATTTTAAAAGATATGCGCTACTCGATTTTTGAACACTTGCAACGTTTGCCCTTTTCTTATTTTGATAACCGCCCGCACGGCAAGATTTTAATCCGTGTCGTGAACTATATTAATACCTTAAGTGACTTATTAAGTAATGGCTTAATCAACTTAATTTCCGATGTTTTTAGCGTCATCATCACCTTAGTCTTCATGTTCTTTATTGATGTGAAATTAACGCTTTATAGTTTAATTTTACTCCCGATTTTGTTTGTAATGGTTATGTATATTAAAGACAAACAGCGTAAAGCTTACCAGCAATTAAGTAATAAACAATCCAATTTAAACGCTTATATTCATGAGAGTATTTCGGGGATTAAGATTACCCAATCCTTCGCGCGTGAAGCCGAAAATGCGCAAATCTTTGATGAAGTCAGTAACGAATACCGCAACGCTTGGATGAAAGCGGTGAAAGTCCAATTTTTATTATGGCCAGGTGTGCAAAATATTTCGGTTTTAACGACGAGTTTAATTTATTTTGTCGGGATTCGCCAAATTGGCGTCGATGTTTCAACCGGGACCTTGATTGCTTTTATTGGCTACATTAATAACTTTTGGAATCCAGTGATTAACATTGGAAACTTTTATAACTCTTTAATTACCGCGACCGCTTACTTAGAACGGATTTTTGAAACGATGGATGAAGTGCCTGATATTCAAGACGCGCCAAATGCGCAAGTTTTACCACCGATTCAAGGTCAAGTCGATTTTGAAAATGTCGTGTTTCGCTATGAACCGGGTAAAAATATTTTAGATGGGGTGAACTTTACCATTACCCCGGGACAATCGATTGCCTTAGTGGGACCAACCGGTGCTGGTAAGACGACGATCATTAACTTATTAAGCCGCTTCTACGATGTCAACGAAGGCAGTGTCAAAGTGGATGGCCATGATGTTCGTGAGGTGACACTGGCTTCTTTACGAACTCAAATGGGTGTCATGTTGCAAGATACCTTTGTCTTTTCAGGAACGATTTTAGATAATATTCGTTACGGAAAATTAGACGCTACGGAAGAAGAGATTATTGCCGCCGCTAAAGTTGTCCGTGCCCATGATTTTATTAAAGATTTAAAAGAGGGCTATCAAACCGTCGTTGAAGAACGCGGCAGCACTTTGTCGGCCGGGCAACGTCAATTAATTTCCTTTGCGCGGGCCTTACTGGCAGACCCTAAAATTTTAATTTTAGATGAAGCCACGTCAAGTATCGATACGAAAACAGAAGAACTCTTACAAGAAGGCCTTCAACAACTCTTAAAAGGCCGAACGTCATTTATTATTGCTCACCGTTTGTCTACGATTAAAAACAGCTCGCAAATCTTCTATGTCTCAGGCGGAAAAATTGCTGAAGCCGGCACACATGAAGAATTAATGGCCCAAAAAGGGTTATATCATCACCTGTATCAATCACAATATGATTTGGTTCGTGCGAGCTAATCAAATCTTGCCCAAAAGTCGGATCCCCCTCTGACTTTTGGTTTTTTTTGGGTTATAATAGACGAGTATAAAAACGTGTAGAGGGGTCGATTTTTGGTGAGTGAATTACAAGCGTTACAAAATGGATCAGACATTCGAGGTATTGCCATTGCTACAAAGGAAGAGAAAGCGAATTTAACACCCGAAGCAGTTTACCAAATCGCTTCCGGTATTTTGCATTGGTTAAAACAAAAAGAAACGACACCGGCTAAAAAATGGGTCATTGGGATTGGGCAAGATTCACGTTTGAGTGGCGAAGCTCTAAAACAAAGCATGATCGATTCATTGCTCAAACAAGGAGCCGATGTGATTGATTTTGGTTTAGCCACAACGCCGGCCATGTTCATGAGTACCCAATTTCCACAATTTGCTTGTGATGCGGGCATTATGCTTACGGCAAGTCATTTACCCTATTACTTTAATGGGGTGAAAATTTTTAGCCAAAGCGGTGGCGCAGAAAAAGAAGATATCCAAATGATTTTAGCCAATCCGACCATGCTAGATACTGACACAAGGGGTACCTTGACCAAAGCCGACTTACTTACGCCTTATGCCCAAGATTTAGTCGCAAAAATTCGTCGCGGTATTAAAGGCCAACCAGAAAAACCATTAAAGGGTTTAAAAATTATTGTCGATGCCGGGAATGGTGCGGGTGGTTATTTTGCAGAAAAAGTTTTACAACCACTTGGCGCTGATACGACCGGTTCGCAATTTTTAGAGCCAGATGGTCATTTTCCCAATCACATTCCCAATCCAGATAACCAAGAAGCGATGGCGAGCATCCAAGCAGCTGTGTTAGCAACAGGCGCGGACTTAGGCGTCATCTTTGATACGGATGTCGATCGTTCCGCCCTTGTCACGAAATCAGGTGAAGTTTTAAACCGAAACAATTTAATTGCGGTCCTCAGTCATATTGTTTTAAGTGAGCATCCTGGCTCAAGCATTGTGACCAACTCACCAACCACCGATCATTTAAAAGCATTTATTGAAGCACTTGGTGGCAAACAAGTTCGCTATATTTCCGGTTATCGGAATGTCATCAATAAAGGGATTGCTTTAAATGCAGCCGGCATTGATTGTCAGTTAGCGATTGAAACAAGTGGGCATGCAGCCTTTAAAGAAAACTACTTCTTAGATGACGGGGCCTATGTGATTGCTAAAATCTTAATGCTGTTACCACAATTGGAGGAAAACCAGCAAACTTTAGAAGAAATGATTGCGACGCTAAAACAACCAGCAGAAACGCAAGAAGTTCGTTTTAAACTCGAACAAACGGATTATCGCACACTTGGTGAACAAGTAATTGCTGATCTGGCAAAGATTCAAGTTCCTGGCTGGCAAGTCGATCCCGAAAATGAAGAAGGGATTCGTTTTAAATTAAGCGCAGGTTTTGGTTCGGGCTGGTTCTTATTACGAATGAGTTTGCATGAACCACTGCTCGTCTTACAAGTTGAAAACGAGCAAAAGGGGATCATCCCACTCGTCTTACAAGAA
>CAYNOA010000164.1:0-4884 GCA_964398695.1 uncultured Enterococcus sp.
GTTTTATCTTAAGGGATTTTCCCTTGCGATTAGTTTTATTGTAATGAATTTTTAGGAATACTGCAAATAAAAATTCAAACTATTTAACAGCTTCTAATAATGCTAAGAATGAAGCGGCTTCCAAAGCAGCGCCGCCAACTAATGCGCCGTCAACGTTTTCTTTTGCCATGTATTCTGCGATATTTTCTGGTTTTACAGAACCACCATATTGAATACGAACTGCTTGTGCCACGTTTTCACCATATAATTTTTCAACTGTCGCACGAACCACGCCACAGATTTCATCTGCGATATTGGCATCCGCTGATTTTCCTGTTCCAATTGCCCAAATTGGTTCATAAGCAATCACTAAGTTTGAAACTTGCTCGTCGGTTAAATCAGCTAAGCCAGCTGTAATTTGGCCTTCGATCCACTCCGCTGTTTGACCAGCTTCGTAAGTTTCTAACGATTCTCCACAACAAAGAATTGGTGTCATGCCATTGGCAAAGATTGCTTTGGCTTTTTTATTGATTTCTCCATCCGTTTCATGGAAATATTCCCGACGTTCAGAGTGACCAATGATCACATATTGAACACCTAAATCAGCAATTGCCGCTGGTGAGTTTTCACCAGTGAATGCACCCGCATTTTCCCAATAAGAGTTTTGCGCTGCTAATTTCACGTCTGATCCTTTTAATTCTTCCGCTAATGAAGCTAAAAATAAAGCTGGCGATCCAATGACTGAATCAACAACATCGTTTGCTGGAACTGCATTTTTGACAGCTTTTGCAAAATCGACTGCTTTATTCATTTTCCAGTTACCTGCGATAATTGGTTTACGCATAAAAGATAACACTCCTTCTTTGTTTTTTTAAAAATTATTTATCGTTGATTGCTGCTAATCCTGGTAAAGTTTTACCTTCTAATAACTCTAAGCTTGCGCCACCGCCAGTTGAGATATGCGTGAACTTGTCAGCAAAACCTAATTGTTCCGCAGCTGCTGCTGAGTCACCACCACCAATAATCGTGGTTGCATCTTTTAAGTTAGCAATTGCTTCACAGACACCAATGGTTCCTTTAGCAAAGTTAGACATTTCAAAGACACCCATCGGGCCATTCCAAACAACTGTTTTTGCATCTTTTAAGATATCTGCAAATAAAGCCACAGAATCTGGACCAATATCTAAGCCCATTTGGCCTGCTGGAACATCCCCTGTATGAATTTCTGTTGGTACATCATTTGAAAATGACGCTGCACAAACAGAATCTACTGGTAAAACAAGTTTGTCGCCGGCTTTTTCAATTAAGCTTTTCGCTAATTCCACTTTATCTACCTCGACTAAAGAATTACCAATTTCCATTCCTTTAGCTTTGTAGAAAGTATAGGTCATTCCGCCACCGATTAAAATTTTGTCCGCTTTTGGAATTAAGTTTTCAATGACACCGATTTTATCAGAAACTTTTGCGCCACCTAAAATCGCCACCATTGGGCGTTTTGGTTCTTCAACGGCTTCACCGATGAATTTAATTTCTTTTTCCATTAAGAAGCCAGCAACTGTTGGAATACCAGTTGATGCAATCCCTACGTTTGAAGCATGTGCACGGTGAGCCGTACCAAAAGCATCATTTACAAAAACATCGCCTAAAGAAGCCCAGTATTTACCTAATTCTGGATCGTTTTTGCTTTCTTTTTTGCCATCAATGTCTTCAAAACGTGTGTTTTCAAAAACAACCACGTCACCATCTTTCATCTCAGCAATGGCTTGCTCTAAAGCAGCACCACGTGTTTCAGGAACGAAAGTTACTTCTTTTCCTAATAACTCGCCTAAACGTTTAGCCACCGGTGCTAAAGATTTACCTGCTTTGTCTTCTTCTGTTTTTACACGACCTAAGTGAGAGAATAAAATGGCTTTGCCACCATTTTCTAAAACGTAGTTAATTGTCGGTAATGCGGCTTTAATTCGAGTATCATCTGTAATAACGCCATCTTTCAAAGGAACGTTAAAGTCAACACGTACTAAAACTTTTTTATCTTTTAATTCGATATCTTTCACTGTTTTCTTTGCCATGAAAAGAAGCCTCCTAATTAAATTGATTCATTAAAAAAAGCGGAGAAGCGTGTCGCTTCCCCGCTTTCATCTCATTTATTCGATTCAGTGTGAATCTTATAAGTTAGCGAAGTATTCTAAAGTACGAACTAATTGAGCTGTGTAAGACATTTCATTGTCGTACCAAGAAACAGTTTTAACTAATTGTTTGTCGCCAACAGTCATTACACGAGTTTGAGTCGCATCAAATAATGAACCGAAAGTAATCCCAACGATATCAGAAGAAACGATTTCGTCTTCGGTATAACCGTAAGATTCGTTTGCTGCTTCTTTCATTGCTGCGTTAATTTCGTCAGCTGTAACTGTTTTATCTAAAACTGTTACTAACTCTGTTAATGAACCAGTTGGAACTGGAACACGTTGAGCAGCACCGTCTAATTTACCATTTAATTCAGGAATAACTAAACCGATTGCTTTAGCTGCACCTGTTGAGTTAGGAACGATGTTTGCAGCAGCTGCACGCGCACGACGGAAATCACCTTTAGGGTGTGGGCCATCTAAAGTCATTTGGTCGCCAGTGTAAGCGTGAATTGTTGTCATTAAGCCTTCAACAATCCCAAATTTGTCATTTAAAACTTTAGCCATTGGAGCTAAGCAGTTTGTTGTACAAGAAGCACCAGAAATTACGGTTTCTTCACCAGTTAAAATGTCATGGTTTACGTTGTAAACAACTGTTGGCACATCATCGCCACCAGGAGCTGAGATAACAACGCGTTTTGCACCAGCTGTTAAGTGTTTTTCAGCGGCTGTTTTAGATGTAAAGAAACCAGTACATTCTAAAACGATATCTACGCCTAATTCACCCCATGGTAATTCTTCAGGGTTACGGTTAGCTAATACTTTTACTTCTTTACCGTTAACATTGAAAGAGCCTTCGTGAACTTCAACAGTACCGTTGAAACGTCCTTGAGTAGTATCATATTTCAATAAGTGAGCCAACATTTTTGCATCTGTTAAGTCATTGATTGCCACTACTTCGATTCCTGCTACATCTTGGATACGACGGAATGCTAAGCGTCCGATACGTCCAAATCCATTAATACCTACTTTAACTGTCATTTAAGATTTCCTCCTTATGAAAATCAAAAAAATTTTATTTTTAAAGGGTGACCCCTTTTAAAATCTCACTTGCAGCAGCTTCATCTGTGATGAGCCACGTTTGTTTTGGTGCGTTTTTCATATAAGCATGGATTGCTTTGGCCTTACTTTTCCCACCTGCAACAGCAAAGACATAAGGCACATGTGATAAATCGGTTAATTGCAATCCGATTCTTGGAATCCGATGGACAATTGCGCCTGATTCATCAAAAAAATAACCAAATGATTCTGCCACCGCATTTTTTTGTTTCAACATGACAATTTCTTCTTCTGTCATTTTTCTGCGGGCAGCCATATAAATTGCTTTTCCAATACTATGAATAACACAGTTTGCTTCGCTAATCAAGTTAAGTACCTCTAAAATAGAAGGTTCTTGCATTAGCGAGTGATACGTTGCGCGACTTAATTGTTCTGGAACAAACAGCGAGCGATACGTGCCTTTTGTTTTCATTGCCATCACCGCACTCACCGAATTCGCTTGAACATTGACGGCCTCGCCAATGCCACCGCGTGCTGGAACGAAAATGTTATGTCGTGTGTCGGTTTCCAATACCGCAAGTCCTTCTGCGACTTCCGCCATCGTTGTCCCACCCATGACCGCAATGATATTTTGACCATTTGGTAATTGTTGATCTAAGGCTTCCCATAACAGATGGCCAAATCCTTTGATTACTTTTTCTTGTTGGTCACTATCACCAGGTGTGACTAAACAACGAGCAATCCCAAAATATTTTGCAAGGCTTCTTTCCAGATGATTCATTCCAAAAACTTGGTCCATGAAACCACTTAATTGTTGATAAGTTTCTTCCCCTTTTTCTGTCAGTTTCATCCCACTTTTAGAAGCATCAATGAGCTTTAACTTTTTCAAAAAATCCGTCTCTGTACGAAGGGCACGCTCTGTGAAGGCTAATTTATCAGCTAAAACTCTTCTACCAACCGGTTGCATCCAATAAATGTTTTGCAAAATGCGGTAACGTTCTTGAATTATCGCCAATACATCAGGAGCAATCATTTCAATTACTCTCAAATCATCTAGCATTTGCCACCTCCATTGGACGAGAATAGTCCCATATAGACTTAATACGACCCATGCAGAGTAAAAAAAAGATTGATTAAGTTTTTCTCATCCCTTACAAATTTAATCTTAGCACAATTTCTTATTCCTTGCAACCAAAAAAGCAAGAGAAAAAACGACTCTTTTTCTCTTACTCTCTCCTATTCATTCATATCTTTTTCTTTTCGATGATCCCGGGATGCCAAGTTGTTCCCGATATTTAGCTACCGTGCGTCGCGATAAATTCATCCCTTTAACCTTTAAGGCATCCACAATTTTTTGATCTGATAGCGGTTTTTGCTTGTCTTCTAAATCTACAATTTCTTTTAATGCCACTTTGACACTTGCTGTTGAGCTTTCTTCTCCATCGGCTGATATAAGTTTGTGGCTAAAAAAGCTTTTTAATTCAAAGACACCAAATTCCGTTGCTAAGTATTTCCCATTGACCGCTCGACTTACCGTTGATTCATGGATATCTAATTTATCTGCTACTTCTTTTAGGATTAATGGTTTTAACGGCCTTGCAGGATTTAAGAAAAACGCTTGTTGGTGAGCGACAATATATTCACCTACTCGTAAAATGGTATCTCCTCGTTGCTCAATCATTTTTTTCAAATGAATAAAATCTTGTTGCTTCTCATTTAA
>CAYNOA010000165.1:0-1864 GCA_964398695.1 uncultured Enterococcus sp.
TGACCCATTAAGGCTCGTTTTTCCATATAAAGAGACGCTTCTTCTAACCAAGACAAGGTCGCTACGGGAACGGCCAAACGATATTCTAAAATTAATGGTAACCAAGCCACTTCTACGATACCCAAAACTAAAATGGGCTCCGTAATGCCACTTTCTCTTAATGCCATACCTTCATCTAAAGTCGCCACACAAAAACCACTGGCACCACCAACTAAAGCCGCTTTGGCTGCGGGGACGGCACCATGACCATAGCCATTAGCTTTCACAACGGCAAAAACTTCCCGTTGACCGGCTTGTTTTTTTACTTCCGTTGCAACGTTTTCTTTAATCGCAGCTAAATCAACAACGACTTTGGTTGGGCGATGGTAGGAAACAACCATACTCTCATCCCTTTCTTTCTTCTAAAATAATTTGAGCAAAAGCGAGCTCTTGCGTGTGAGTAATACTGACAAAGACGACGCCAGTTTGAAAGGGCGATTTGGTGACGATGGGTGCGCCTTTTTCATTGACTAAAACTTCAACGTCTTGAAAAGTGACCGCTCCAATCCCCGTTCCCCAAGCTTTGGAAAAAGCTTCTTTACAAGCAAAGCGTCCACCTAAAAATTCGATTTGACGCTTAAATGGTAACTGCTCAAATAGTTTGAATTCCGCTGGTGTCAAAATCCGCGTAATTAATTTGGATTTTTCTTTGATAATCTTTTCCATCCGCGAAAGTTCCACTGCATCGATCCCAATCCCATGAATCATTTTCTTTCATCCTTTTCTTTCAACAAATCCGTTGATTGCTTGAGTGCATAGCAACATTCACTCTTAGAATTTTCGCTTTACTACACATTTTACCAAATTCACACAAAAAAAACAGTGGGATTTAAAATAACTTAAAAATAACCCCCTCTTTTTTTGATTTTTGAAACCTTAAATTTGGATATCAATACTATTTGACGAAGAGCCAAAAAACCGAACGTAACCCAGACTTGGCTTTAGCAAGTACTCGATGACGTTCGGTTTTTTTTCGTTTATTTTGATTTCACTCGAAATTCTTTTTGTTTCTTAATCTTGGTTATTGCGAATAACAAAGCTACGTTTTTTGTCGTTGCTACGACGCGTGTTCCCACGGTTGTCTTCCCGACGACGGTTGCCTTCACTTGAAGAACGGCGCTCATCACGACTGCGACTTCCACCTTCGCCACGTGGGCGACGGTCGTCACGACTACGATTGCCGCCTTCACCACGACCACCTTCACGACGGCCACGGTAATTGCCACTACCACTACCACTGCGACGGTTACCACCGCCACCTTTACCAAAGTTTTTCTTACCTTGAGGTAATGGACGTTCTGGTGTGATGTTCACTGGAACCATGTCAGATGGATCTTTCGCCAATGTTTTTAGTAATAACGCGACTAAATCTTGTGCATTGTAATTTTCTAATAATTGTTCGGCATTTTGTAAGTAACGATCTAACCCATTTTCGTCTAATTTTTCTTCAATTTGCTCCATTGCTGCTGCTAATTGACCTTTAAAGGCTTCTTTTTCTGAAGGTGGACGTAATGGCGTCATCCGTTTTTTCGTTAAGTTTTCGATAACGTGTAAGTAGCTCATTTCGTTTGGTGTCACAAAAGTCACCGAAATACCTTCTTTACCAGCACGGCCTGTTCGACCAATTCGGTGAACGTAGCTTTCTGGATCTTGAGGGATATCGTAGTTATAGACGTGTGTTACGCCAGAAATATCCAATCCACGCGCAGCCACGTCAGTCGCCACTAAAATATCAAGATTGCCTGATTTAAAGCTACGTAAAACACTCATTCGTTTTTGTTGTGTTAAATCGCCATGAATTCCTTCTGCTTTGTAACCACGAGCT
>CAYNOA010000165.1:1874-4855 GCA_964398695.1 uncultured Enterococcus sp.
CCCTCGAGCCAATTCATCTACACGACGTTTCGTACGGCCAAAAACGATGGTTAATTCTGGTGTTTGTACATCTAATAAACGCGTCATCACATCAAATTTTTCAAAGTCTTTTGAGCGAATATAATATTGATCAATTAAGTCCGCGGTCATTTCTTTGGCTTTAATTTTGACGTGTTCAGGTTCTTTCATGAATTTCACACCAATATTTTTAATTGCTGGTGGCATTGTGGCTGAAAATAGTAATGTTTGACGTTGCTCAGGTACTTTTGAAATAATGGCTTCGATATCTTCTAAAAAGCCCATGTTTAACATTTCATCTGCTTCATCTAAGACTAACGTTTCAACGGTTCCTAATTTCAAAGTGTGACGGTTAATGTGGTCTAACATTCGACCAGGTGTACCAACTACGATTTGGGGACGGTCCTTTAATTGACGAATTTGGCGGCCAATATCAGCGCCTCCGTAAACGGCTTGCACGCGAATTTTTTTGTCGCGACCTAAACGGTAAAGTTCTTCTTGGGTTTGAATGGCTAATTCACGTGTTGGGGCAATGACTAAGCCTTGTAACTCGTGGCGGTTTGGATCAATTTTTTCTAACATTGGTAAACCAAATGCGGCTGTTTTACCAGTCCCTGTTTGAGCTTGTCCAATGACGTCTTTGCCTTGTAAAGCCAAAGGAATCGTTTCGCTTTGGATTGGTGTTGCTTCTTCAAAGCCAGCTTTCTCGATTGATGCTAGTAGTTCGGGTGATAAGTTTAGTTCTTTAAATTTCAAATAAATCCTCCTAAGGGTGATTGAATAAACGCTTTTTTGTTTATTCATCGCTTGTATTTTCGGGGGAAGTCCCCATCAGAAATATTTTTTCCTGATTTTTTGAAGCGTTGCTTTCTATTAATGAAAGAAAGTGGTCGTCCCTTACCAAACTTCATTTCATTTCACACCGAAAAACCGCTTCTTGAAGGCATTAGAATAGGCTAGGACAAAATCAGTTTATTTTTTGTCTTAGCCTCATTTCAAATATAAATCCCTGTGGCTGTCATTGCCACGCTATTTTTATTGTTATCTTAGTTAAATCAGTTTATTTCAAACTGAAATAAATTCTTCATCTTTCGGCACGTCCGTATTCTACCACATTTTTTTTCTTTCAGCAAGTTTCACCCTTCATTTACTGAAAATTAATCAATGTTTCTTTTCAAAATACTACTTTTTCAATTTTTCAAACGGATGGACTGGCTTGAAGCTGCGCCACGACTTCTGCTAGCCCCATTCCATTACTACCTTTTAACAAGAGCGTATCCGTCGGTTGCAGTGTTGCTTTTAGTGCTGTAATTAATTGATCTTTTTGGTCTTTCAAAAAATGATGAACAACCAGCTTTTGTTGCATTAATACTTCAGCCAAGGCGCTCATTTCTTCGCCATATAAAAAAATTTCAGCATAGGTTGAATCAATATGGGCGGCCATTTGGGCATGCATCGCCTTTGAATCCGGACCTAGCTCTAGCATATCTGCCAAAAGAGCTAACCGACGACCAGGTAAGGCCAATTTGGCAAAACTATCCAAAACAAGTGCCGTCGCCGTTGGGTTGGCATTGTAAACATCACTTAATAAATCGGCGCCATTCTGCGCTTTTAACCACTGCGTTCGATTTTTGGTTAATTGAAATTGAGCCAAGCCCTTGGCAATTTCTTCTATTCTTAGACCAAAGTGACGACCAAAGCCATAAGCAATCAGTGCGTTTTTAACGTTATAACTCCCAAGTACGGGGATTGTAAAGGTGGTTTCTTGAATTTTAAAGGTCGTTTGTTCTTTTTCTTCTTGTAAAATTTCACCTTGAATCGTGGCTTGAGTTAAACCAAATGTCTGTATTTCATAAGCTTCGGGGTCTAAAAGAGGCCTTAATAACGCTTCATCGGCCGGCACTAGTAATAACCCACCTATTTTTAAACCATCGGTGATTTCCATTTTTGCTTTGGCAATTCCCAAACGTGATTCAAAATTTTCTAAGTGGGCCTCCCCAATTATTGTAATCGCTGCCGCATCTGGCTGGGCTAACTTTGATAAAAAGGCAATCTCCCCTGCACGATCCATGCCCATTTCTAAAATTAGAATCTCCGTATCGACGGGCATATGTAAAATCGTATAAGGCATGCCGAGCTCATTGTTGTAATTCCCTTGTGTTTTATACGTATGAAAACGCTGCGCCATGACTGCTGCCGTCATGTCTTTTGTCGTTGTCTTGCCATTGCTACCGGTGATGGCAATTACTTTTGGTGCCACTTTTTGTTGATAATAGACCGCTAATTGCTGAAAAGCTGTCGCCACATCGCTTACGGGTAAAGTTACTAGTCCCACGGGTGCCATTTGCTCTGTACGGCTCCAAAAAGTTGCAACAGCACCATTTTCAAGTGCTTGAGTAGCAAACTCATGGCCATCACGAACACCTGCCAGCGGGATAAACAACCCGCCCGCTTGAATTTTACGACTATCAAACTCAACGTGCGTAATACGTGTTTCTGGGAATTCCCCTGGTATTTTTAAAGCTTGCGCCATTTCTTTTAAGGTTAAATTCATTGAATATTCTCCTTCATTCACAAGAAGAGGCCTCTTAAAGGCAAAATTTGCCTTTAAGTTGCCCCTACTTTTTACATTTCTTTAATAAATTTTTGTCTTTGTCGGTAACGATTTAATCCTAGTTGGATTAATTCTTCAATTAAATCACCGTATTTCAAGCCAGTTTGCTCCCAAAGCGCTGGGTACATACTAAATTGCGTAAAACCTGGCATCGTATTTAATTCATTTAAAAACAATTCATTTTTACTTGTTAAGAAGAAATCGCAGCGACTCAACCCTGTTCCACCAATCATTTCATAAGCTAAACGTGCATATTCTTGGGCTTTTTCTTGCACTTCAGCAGGAATTCTAGCTGGAATCTCCATCGTAATTTTATTGTCGATATACTTCGAATTGTAGTCGTAAAAAG
>CAYNOA010000166.1:0-4840 GCA_964398695.1 uncultured Enterococcus sp.
TAACAGCAGTTTTCCCAACGAAACACGCGATTGGTTTAACTAGTGATCATGGCATTGAAGTTTTAATTCATGTCGGTATTGATACGGTGGAATTAAACGGTGCCCATTTTGAAACTTTCGTTGTCGCTGACCAAAAAATTAAACAAGGCGAGCCGTTATTAAAAGCCGATTTCGCCGCAATTAAAGCAGCCGGCTATGACACGGTTACCCCAATTATTGTGACAAACACGGCGCAATACATTGAAGTCGTTGCAAAAGAAGAATTAGAACAAGTCGATTTCCAAGATGCTTTAATTTATGTCGTTTAAAAAGAGAGGAGCAAAATAATGAGTAATTTTCCAAAAGATTTTTTATGGGGGGGCGCAACAGCTGCCAATCAATTAGAAGGGGCCTACAATGAAGATGGTAAAGGCTTAACTGGGCAAGATGTCACTCGCAAAGGCTGGTTAGAAGCCCCGACGGCGGAGCCCACCGAAGATAATTTGAAGTTGGTGGCGATTGATTTTTATCATCGCTACAAAGAAGACATTGCTTTGTTTGCAGAAATGGGGTTTAAAGTCTTTCGAATGTCAATTGCTTGGGCACGGATTTTTCCAAAGGGGGATGAACAAGAGCCCAATGAGGCCGGTCTGGCTTTTTATGATAAAGTTTTTGATGAGTGTTTAAAATATGGAATCGAACCACTAGTGACTCTTTCGCATTACGAAATGCCGCTACATTTAACCCGGACTTACGATGGCTGGCGCAACCGCCAAGTGATTGGCTTTTTTGAACATTATGCACGGACAGTTTTTAAACGTTATCAAGGAAAAGTCAAATATTGGTTAACTTTTAACGAAATTAATTCCATTAGCCATGTGCCTTTTTTAAGTGGTGGGATTAATACGCCAAAAGAAGAATTAACAAAACAAGACATTTATCAAGCGATTCACCACGAATTGGTGGCCAGTGCGCGCGCGGTACAAGCTTGTCATGAGTTGTTACCGGAAGCTAAAATTGGTTGTATGATTTTAGGTGTGCCGGTTTATCCGTTAACACCAAATCCAGACGATGTCTTAAAAGCTCTTGAAACTGAGCGAGACAATTATTACTTTTCAGATATTCAAGTTCGGGGATATTATCCAAGTTACACGCAACGTTTATTTACGGAAAATAATATCCAATTAGAGATAACCGAACAAGATTTAGCCGATTTAAAACACACGGTTGACTTTATTTCATTTAGTTATTATATGAGTGTCTGTGAGTCTGCTGACCCTAGTATTGAAGCCGGTGAAGGAAATATTATTGGTGGCGTACCAAATCCATACTTGAAATCAAGTGATTGGGGTTGGCAAATCGATCCAAAAGGCTTGCGCTATTACTTAAATACCTTGTACGATCGCTACCAAAAGCCAGTCTTCATTGTCGAAAATGGGTTGGGCGCGGTGGATGAACTCGTGGAACTTGAAGATGGGACAAAAACGGTACTCGATGATTATCGGATTCAATACATGAACGACCACCTTGTGCAAGTGGAAGAAGCTTTAAAAGATGGTGTGGAAATTATGGGCTATACTTCGTGGGGCTGTATTGATTTAGTCAGCTTTACCACCGCTGAAATTAAAAAACGTTACGGCATGATTTACGTTGATCGCCAACAAGATGGTTCGGGGACGTTAAATCGTTATAAGAAAAAGAGTTTTTATTGGTATAAACAAGTTATTGAAAGTAATGGTGAAGCTTTAGAACGATAAAAGCAAGTGATAGAGGCTGGTAAACTGACCTAGCCAATTATCGCATCGATTATTTACGTACACGCATTGAAATAATGGGCGAGGCCAATTGCGAATGGTGGTGATTTAGCCAATGACAGTCGCGGTAGACTTAATCGTTCAAAAAAAAAATCTTTTGCTTAGTAGTAAAAGGTCCTGGCACCGAATGGGGAGGACTTGGAAAAGGCGTTTGCAAATAAAGCCAACGATTCACTTGACAAACGATTTGATTTTCGCTAAAGTAACTGTAATTTCATAATAAACGTTGATGAGAAGAGTAGCATTGGATTTTGTTAAAAGAGACCTCGGTTCGGTGAAAAAGAGGAGCAAATGAATCTGTGAAGATGAACTCAGAGTTTTTCCTTTGGTTTACGCTAAAGGAACGCGACGCCTGCGTTAAAAGGCCAGGTTTTTTTATGAACCGTTGAGGTGTTACTTTTTGAAAGTGACATAAATTTGGGTGGTACCACGAAAATTTTCGTCCCTTTGTCGCAACTGTGCGGCAAAGGGGCGTTTTTTTATATTTTTTACAATTTGAAGGAGGAACAAAAAAATGGCAGAAGTTGAAAGTTTTACACTCGATCATACACAGGTGAGAGCCCCCTATGTTCGCTTAATTGCAGAAGAAAAAGGAGCAAAAGGCGACGTGATTGCCAATTACGATTTACGCTTTTTGCAACCAAATGAAAAAGAAATGCCAACCGGCGCCATTCATACGCTAGAGCATTTATTGGCCGATTTATTACGCGATCGTTTGGACGGGATCATTGATATCTCTCCCTTTGGTTGTCGAACTGGTTTTCATTTAATCACATGGGGCGTTTACCCACCGGCAGCCGTGGCGAAAGCCTTGACGGAAGTGTTAACCATTATTGTCAATGAAACCGTTTGGGAAGACGTGCAAGGCGTCAGCATTGAAAGTTGTGGCAATTATCGTGACCATTCATTGTTTGGTGCCAAAGAATACTGCAAAATTGTTTTAGATGCCGGTATTAGTGAAGATGCTTTTGAGCGTAAAGTGGTGAAGTAGCGCCTTCGTCTGGTTAACGAAGAGGAAAAAGGAGACGAAAAAGATGAAAAATAAGGTGAAATATTTATTGTTGACATTAAGTTTGGTTACTTTAAGTGCTTGTGGTCAAAAAGCCAATTCTGACTTGGAAAAAGAAGGAACTGAAAGTGAAAAGGTAGTCGTGGCATCGGTTGGTTCCGATGCCGAAATTTGGAAATTCATTGCCACATCAGCAGCGGCAAAAGAAGCCGGCCTCGAAATTGAAGTTAAAGAAATCACCGGTGGACCGATTACCAACCAAGCAACCGCAGATGGCGATGTCGATGCAAATGCCTTTCAATCGATTGGTTATCTTGAAAGCTTTAACGAAGACAGCGCCATTCAACTCGCACCAGTTGCTGCGACTTATGTCGAACCCATGGGGATTTATTCGGATAAATTTGCTTCACTTGAAGAAATTAGCGCAGGCGCAACGGTCGCTTTAGCGGACAACCCATCCAATACTACCCGCGGCTTACGTCTTTTGGAAACAGCCGGCTTAATTCAATTAAAAGCGGATTTTGACGATGGCATAGGCACACCAGAAGATATTGTCGAAAACCCTAAAAATCTGCAATTTACTTTGATTGATGATTTAACAGGTCCACGCATTTTGCCCGATGTAGACCTCGTTTTAATTGGTAATACGATTGCGTTAGAGGGCGGACTAAACGTCTTGCAAGATTCAATTTTCCATGAAGAAGCAGATACCGCTTTGCGCGCAACGGTGAATGTATTGGCAGTCAAAGCCGACCGAGCCAATGAAGAAAAACTAATAAAATTAGGCGAACTTTATCACACGCCAGAAGTCCAAGCTTTTGTAACAGAAAAATTCGCTGGGACAAAAATAGAAGTCGATACGGCCATCACAGATATTTGGAGGGACTAATGTGAAAATTGCAATCATCGCTGCCATGACGGAAGAACTCGCCCCCTTTCGTCAACACTATGCCACCGAGCAACTTTGGCAAAAAGGCAAAACAAGCATTGAAAAAGTCAGTGAACAACTCTATCTGGTCGCTTCAGGAATTGGCAAAGTCAACGCCAGTGCGACGACGGCATGGTTAAATGAAAAAATCAAACCCGACTTAATCATTAACACCGGTACAACCGGGTCATTTTCAGAGCAACTAGCTTTAGGAAGTGTGATTTGTAGCCGAGAATTTATTTATAGCGACGTGGATGCGACCGGTTTTGACTATGCTTTTGGTCAAGTTCCACAAATGCCAGCAAGTTACCTTGTGGATGTGCGGTATTTAAAACTCGTTGAAAAAATTAGCAAGGAAAAAAACTTAAGTGTTGCATTTGGCACAATCGTTACATCTGACTCATTCATGAGCAACACCCAGACGGTCGCAAACATCAAAAAACAATTTCCCGGCCTACTCGGTTCGGACATGGAAAGTTGCGCCATTGCCCAAGTCGCCGCATTTTACGCTATTCCAGTCTTAAATATCCGCGGTATTTCTGATCACGTTGGGCAAGACGCACCAGTGACGTTTAATGCGACTGTTGCTTGCGCTGCTAGTCAAGCATTTGAAGTAGTGAAGGCGGTAGTGGAGGCAGTTTTAGAAGATGAATCGTTTCGTAACCTTCCTTGAGAGCAAGCTTGAGGAAGGTTTTTTAGGGTGTTATTTTATTGTAAGAGGTTTCTTTAAGTGAAAGGGTGGATTATACTAACAAGAAAGAGAAATTTGAATCGTCGGAGGCAAGAATGAAAAAAGAAATCAATGTAGTCGGTGCAATTATTATTAAAGATGGGAAAATCCTGTGTGCACAAAGAGGGAACTCAAAAGCCTTGGCCTATTTATGGGAATTTCCTGGTGGAAAAATTGAAAAAGGCGAAACGCCACGGGAAGCACTAAAAAGAGACTTAGTGGAAGAATTAAATATAGAAGTTTTTGTTGAACAAAATCAATTTGAACAGACAACTTATGAATACGATTTTGGAATTGTACAATTGACCACGTTTATATGTCAGCTAAAAATGGGAGAACCCAAGTTGACTGAACATATCGCAATTAAATGGTTGGAACGT
>CAYNOA010000167.1:0-3409 GCA_964398695.1 uncultured Enterococcus sp.
CTGCTGAAAAATTATAAACAGTCATTTTGTTCGCTCCCTTTACTAAGATGTAAAACTGATTATAGCAAAGGAAATTCTTTTTACCAAATAAAAGCATCTTTTTTTTGAATATTTTTTGAAATCGTTCGTCTTTTTCTGCTTTATTTCAGAAAAAAACACCAAATATCACAGACTTTCTAGTATATACCGATTTTTAATTAAAAGTTTATCAGGTTGTTTTTCTAGCGCTTTGCTTCGAATCGTAACGAAAAAGCTTTTTAAAATGGTTCTTTCATTTTAAAAGATTTTGCGTTAGGACTAAGAAGTAGCTAGAAAAACACCATTTTTCATCCGATTGTTTTTCTAGCAAAAAAGTAAAAAAAAAGCGGACACTTTCAAGTCCGCTTTTTTTGCTAAATTATTTTTCTTCCACACGTGCAAACATCTCATCAATTAAAGCCAAAACTTGACGGACTTCACTATTTTTAACGATAGGTTCTGCCTCTTCACGAATCACTTCATAAAGGTTAGCATAAAACGAGCTGTATTCAGCAGTGGCCGTTGGTAAAGCGATTTTCTCCATCGCTTCTTCTGAAGGTGGCGCCATCGTTTTGGTTAAACCAACGCCGGCTTGGATAGGACTTGGTGCGCTGACGTTTTCAGCTCTTGTTGCCCGAATCATCTCGCCTTGACAATCCCAATCGTCAATTTTAGCAGTTCCTTCTAAGCCTTTTACATACCAACGTGGCAATTTCGTATAGTTCGTCGTACCAACTTCCACAAGTGCACGAACACCATTTTCAAACGTTAAGTAACTAATAAAGCCATCATCCACTGGATCACCTAAAACTTGACTGAAATCAACAAAGAAATCTTTTACTGGGCTAGCTACTAACCATAAAATTTGGTCTAATAAATGAACGCCCCAGTCTAGTAACATGCCGCCACCATGCTCTTTTAAGTGACGCCAATCACCTGGAATGCCGTTTGCCCCTTGAACACGTGATTCTAATTGGAAAATTTCTCCAATTGGGCCTTGTTGATACATTTTACGTACCATTAAGAAGTCTGGGTCCCAACGACGGTTTTGGTGAACCATAAAGGTTTGACCAGTTTCTTTGGCGACTGCTAAAACCTCATCTAATTCAGTGACATTCATCATGACTGGTTTCTCACATAAAACATGTTTCCCAGCTTGAAGTGCCGCAATCGCTAATTCTTTATGTGAATCATTAGGTGTGGCAATTAGCACAGCTTCTACGTCGGTATCTGCTAAAACGTCTGCGTAACTTGCATAGGTTTTTAATCCGGCTGCTTTAGCCACGGCTAAACGCTCGGGTAAAACATCGTAAGCCCCGTAAACATTAATTTTTTCTTTTTCTGTTGGCATTAACGTGTTGGCATGGTAACTCCCCATCCCACCGTAGCCGACAATGACAAAGTTAATTTTTTTCATTTGACTTCATTCCTTCTATCTTAAGCCCACCACATCTCACTTGGTTGGTCTTTAATCATAATGCTCTTCAAGTTGGTCACGGCCCGAGCTAACCCTTCGTCGACCGACATGATTGGATCTTCGTGTTCAATACTTAACACATAATCATAGCCATATAAACGTAAAGCCGAAATCATATCCGACCACTCTTTTAAGTCATGGCCACAACCAACGGAACGGAAAGTCCAAGCACGTGTTTGGACGTTACTGTATGGTTGCATATCAGTTAAACCGTGCATATTGATATTGTCTTGATCAAGATAGGTATCTTTCGCATGGAAATGATGAATGGCATTTTCTTTACCTAAGATTTTAATTGCCGCAACCGGATCAATTCCTTGCCACCATAAGTGACTTGGATCTAAATTACAACCGATGGCTTTTCCAGTAGCGTCACGAAGTTTTAACATGGTATAAGGCGTATGTGCTAAGAAACCGCCATGCAGTTCAATACCGATTTTCACACCCGCTGCTTGGGCGTCTTGGTTAATGCCTTTCCAGTACGGAATTAATTTGTTTTCCCATTGGTAATTATAATTATCTTCATACTCTGTTGGCCAAGGCAAAACCGGCCAGTTCACTTGTGTATCGGTTGGATTTCCACCAGACACACCTGAAAAACCATTGACCACGGGCACGTTCATTAAGCTCGCTAATTTGATTGTTTTACGTAATAATTCATCGGCTGTTTGTGCGACTTGTAAGTCTGGCGCGATGGGGTTGTTATGACAACTTAAAGCTGAAATCTCTAACCCTTTATCGGCTAATTTTGCTGAATATTCTTTGCGGGCATCGCTACTTGCAAGCAGTGTATCGATTTTCAAATGCGCATCCCCTGGATAGCCACCTGTACCGATTTCAACGGTTTGTAGGCCTTTTTTCGCAACGGCATCAATCATTTCTTCAAAACTCAATTGGTTAAATAATGGGGTAAAAACACCTAATTTCATGTTTAAAGCTCCTCTCTTGCTGTATAGTGTCCATACGTTGGATACGTATTTTCAGTGGGGGTACACCAGTGAATCGCATTTTTAATTACGCGTTGGACTTTTTCATTGTAATAACTTGGGTACGTTTCATGACCGGGTTGGAAATAAAAAATCTTGCCATTGCCACGACGGTAGGTACAACCACTGCGGAAAACTTCGCCACCTGGGAACCAACTAATGAAGACTAATTCTTCTGGTGTTGGAATATCAAAGTGTTCACCGTACATTTCTTCTTGCTCTAATTCAATAAATTCGCCGACCCCTTCCACGATTGGATGGCTCGGATTGACATTCCAAATGCGGCAATGTTTGCCGTCTTCACGCCATTTCAAATCACAGCTTGTACCCATTAACTTTTTGAAGATTTTTGAAAAGTGACCTGAATGCAGCACAATTAAGCCCATGCCTTCTAAGACCCGTTGGTGCACGCGGTTGACAATTTCATCGCGCACTTCATCGTGAGCCATGTGTCCCCACCAAATTAAAACGTCGGTTTCTGCTAATACTTCTTCGGTTAAGCCGTGTTCTTCTTCGTCTAAGGTTGCGGTTTTCACTTGAAATTCTTCGCCAATAAAATTCGCTAGTTGACCATGAATGCCTTCTGGATACATTTTTTGTACTTCTTCGTCGGTTTTTTCATGACGAAACTCATTCCATACCGTTACTTGAATCATGTTTAACACTCCTTCACAATTTGAGCTAATGCTTGGTAATTGACTTCCATCGCTTCAAGCGGTTCCAGTATTTGAAACGCTTCTTGCTCAACGATAAGCCAAGGTAAGTTTTGTTTTTTGGCAAAAGCCACGTAATTGGCGATTGGTAAAATACCTTTGCCAATTTCGGTGCTTTCGGTTGGGTCTGCTTGCATTTCTTTTATATGCAGCAAGCCCACGTGATTGGCTTGTTTGGCTAAATAGGCTTCGACTGAAAGTCCCGCAAATGCCAC
>CAYNOA010000167.1:3419-4818 GCA_964398695.1 uncultured Enterococcus sp.
AATACGTATCCACCTCTAATTTTAGTGTAGGTACTTCTGTTACTAAATAAGCTAACAGATCGGTATTGGGTACTTCCTGAAATTCATGGGCATGGTTGTGATAATAAAGTTCAAGACCCGCTTCCATCAATTTCTCTGCCAGTGTTTTTAACTCTTGCGCAAAACTTTGCCAACCCGCAAAATCGGGGAAAGTTTGATAAGGAATCACGATACTTTGGTTGCCAATCGCTTGTTCAAAAGCAATGGTTGCTTCATAATCGTTGGCTAATTTCTCATAAGGAACGTGAGAAGCCGCCACTTGCAAGTCTAGTTCTACTAACAAAGTCTTGATTTCCTCAGCCGCTAAACCGTGATAACCGGCAAATTCTACGCCGGCATACCCGGCTTTTTTCACATCTTTTAAAGCTTGTTTAAAATCCTTTTGACAAGCGTCTTGAATACTCCAAAGTTGTAACGCGATTTTTGGTTGCATACGTGTTGCCTCCTATTTCTTCAAGAAAACGGGCTCGCCTGTTTTTGAAGATTCGTAGATGGCTTCTAGAATTTCCGTCACCACTAATGCTTCTTCTGGTTTTACGACCGGTTCTGTATCATTTAAAATCGCGTTGATCCAAGATTGTGCCTCTAATACAGCTGGATCTGAACCTGCGCCATCATAAAAATCCACGCCTCCTGTTTCTAATTCAATTTTCTTTTCATATAGTAAGCCACGAGCTTCGCCATTGATTGTTAAGCCGTCGTTCATATCCGCGCCACCTTGTGTCCCAAAGAGGGTCGTTTTGGCTTCTTTTACATCTAATGAATTTAAGGCCCAACTTGACTCTAAGTAAATTGTTGCCCCATTTTCCATCACGATAAAACCAAACGCTGAATCTTCTACTGTGAATTTTTCTGGATCCCATGGTCCCCAAGCATTTGCTGAATTACGATTTTCGCCTAATTCACGATAAGTATTCCCCACAACATATTTAGGCTTATAATTATTCATCATCCATAATGTTAAGTCTAATGCGTGGGTACCAATATCAATTAATGGACCGCCACCTTGAGCTTCTTCATCTAAAAACACTCCCCAAGTTGGTACGGCACGACGACGAATTGCATGAGCTTTGGCTGAATAAATTTCACCTAATTCTCCATCGGCACAAACTTCATGTAAATAACTTGAATCTGTACGGAAACGGTTTTGGTAACCAATCGTTAATTTTTTACCGGTGCGTTTTGAAGCTGCAATCATTTCTTTGGCTTCCGCAGTTGTTTTGGCCATTGGTTTTTCACACATTACGTGTGCACCCGCTTCCATTGCAGCAATTGAAATTTCAGCGTGTGAGATGTTCGGTGTACAAACGTGTACAACGTCTAAATCCATTTCTGCTAGCATTTCTTTATAATCTGCAAA
>CAYNOA010000168.1:0-1216 GCA_964398695.1 uncultured Enterococcus sp.
AATGATAGGTTGGTTTTTCTTGTTTCAACATTAACAATTCCTCTTTTCTTAGGGCATCACATGAATATTCAATGTCAATTATTTTTTATCAACGCTATAGATTATCTAATAGTTTGACTAAAATAGCAATTAAATTAGGTATTTCTTAACAATTAGAAACTTATTTTGGCTGGCTCTTTGCATCATTTCGCGGCGCAATCATCGTTAAGCTAATCCTTCCTTTGGCAAGATCGATTTGATCGACCCAAACCGTGACAATATCCCCTACTGTGACGACGTCTTTCGGATGTTTTACAAAAGAATGACTTAATTTTGATAAATGAACCAGTCCATCTTGTTTTACGCCGATATCTACGAAAGCACCAAAATCAATCACGTTTCGGACAGTCCCTTTTAATTCCATGCCGACTTTTAAATCTTCCATTGACAAGACATCTTTTCTCAGAAGTGGCGCAGGCATGCTATCACGCATGTCTCGTCCCGGTTGGACTAAAGCATGTAAAATATCTTCGACGGTTTCTTTCCCAACCTCAAGTTTTTGGGCTAAAAGACTTGGGTTGAGCCCTTTTAACTTTTCAACCGCCTCGTTTTTACCTAAATCAGTCGCCAAAATTTGAACTTCTTCTAAAATTTGATTGGCAACAGGGTAACTTTCTGGGTGAATCCCTGTATTATCTAAAATATTTTTCCCTGTTGGAATCCGTAAAAAACCAACCGCTTGTTCATAGGCTTTTGGCCCTAATCGAGGAACTTTTTTCAATTGGTTTCGTTGGGTAAAGGCCCCATTTTCTTCACGAAAGTTAAAAATATTTTGAGCAGTTGTTTTATTTAAACCAGCCACATGTTCTAACAATTGTGGACTCGCGGTATTCACATCCACACCCACTTGGTTGACCACTGTTTCTACGACAAAATCTAATTGCTCCGTTAAACGTTTTTGAGCGACGTCATGTTGATATTGTCCCACCCCAACCGCTTTTGGCTCGATTTTAACCAGTTCGGCTAATGGGTCTTGCAAACGCCGTCCGATACTAATCGCACTTCGTTCTTCAACTTGTAGGTCTGGAAATTCTTGACGGGCAATTGGACTGGCTGAATAGACCGATGCCCCCGCTTCGTTTACAATGACATAATAAATCTCTCGTTTTACTTTTTTTAGTTGTTCGGCCACAAATTGCTCGGACTCACGACTAGCGGTGCCATTCCCAATCGCTAC
>CAYNOA010000168.1:1226-4795 GCA_964398695.1 uncultured Enterococcus sp.
TCGCTACCATATCGACTTCGTATTTATTTAATAAATCAATCAAGATTTTTTGCGCTTCTTGATGACGTTTTTCCGAAGAAGCATGCGGATAAATAACGGTTACGTTTAATAGTTTTCCAGTCGCATCCATAATCGCTAGCTTACAACCTGTTCGATATGCCGGATCAAAACCTAACACAACTTTGCCTTTTAAAGGAGATTGTAATAGTAAATGGCGTAAATTTTCACCAAAAATAGCAATTGCTTGTTCATCTGCCGCTTCGGTTAATTCATTTCGGATTTCACGTTCGACACTAGGAGCGATGAAGCGTCTATAAGCATCTAAATAGGCTGCTTCAATTAACGGTGCCACACTTGCATTTGGTATTTTGATTAATTGTTTCGCAAAATACCCTTGAATCTTTGTTTCATCTACAACGAGCTGGACTTTTAAAACCCCTTCTTTTTCCCCGCGGTTGGTCGCTAAAATTCGATGTGAGACCATTTTTTTAATCGGCTCAGCAAAATCATAATACATCTCATAAACTTTTTTTTCATCAAGCGCGGCGTCTTTTACTTCACTGACATACTGACCATTTTGATAGAAGTAGTGACGAATCCAAGCTCGATATTTGGCTTCATCACTAATTTGTTCGGCCAAAATTTCATGTACCCCTTTTAACACCTCTTCAGGCGTCGTAATCGCTTCATTTAAATATTTTTTTGCTTCGATTAGATAGTCCGCTTTTGGAAAAGTCCAAATCCAATTTGCTAGCGGTTCTAGGCCTTGTTCTTTGGCAATCGTTGCTTTCGTACGTCGCTTTTGTTTATACGGTCGATATAGATCTTCGACGACTTGTAGCATGGCAGCGGCTTTAATTTCTTGTTCTAATTGGGGGGTTAATTTCTCTTGCTCGTCAATGATTCGTAAAACTTCTTCTTTGCGTTTCTCCAAATTTTCTAAATAATGATAACGTTCCTCAATTTCTCGAATTTGCACTTCATCTAGTGCATTGGTCATTTCTTTTCGATAGCGGGCAATAAAAGGAACCGTATTGCCTTCATGTAATAAATTTAACACTTTTTTCATTTGTTCTAAATGAAATTGTGGAAGCTCTTTTTTCAGTAGGTTCATAATCATTGGATTTAATTCGGTTGCCATTTACTCACTCACTCTTTCTTTCGTTTTTTAAAAGTCTGGTTGCCAAGGACCAGCTATATTTTGATACTCAATATCTTGCACAATTCCTGTTTGATTAAAAATCACACCGTGGACAGAACCGCCAAAAATAGCGCCGCCATCGATGCCGATTTTCCGATCAGAAAACCATAGATCCGTTGTTTGCATGTCGCCATGTAGCATTGGGGTGATGGTATGGCCAAACACAATCGTTTTATCCGTTGTGTTTTTTCCTTCTAAAAAAGGTTCCCGAATCCAAATAAAGTCATGTAAAGAGGTTTGACGCCAATCTTTTTGCTTGAAATCCACTCCCGCATGGACAAAAACATATTGATGCCATTCAAAATAAAAGGGGCGCTCAATCAAAAAATCAATGAGTGCTTGGTAACGAGAGCGAATCAGCATGGCGATTTCAGTTGGTGAATATTCTTCGGTTGCACCTGGATGGAGTAAACTATTGATGGTCTCTTTTCCACCGTTGCGTAGATAACTCGAATACCAATCTTCCGGACGATTTAAAAACTGTAAAAAATATTCTTCGTGATTTCCCCGCAAATAAATCGCGCCAGATTGTTCGACTAGCTCTTTACCTAATAAGAAACATTCTTTGCTATGAGGCCCTCGATCATTTAAATCCCCAATCAAAACGAGTTGTTGCTGTTTTGAATCAAAGTCTTCTAAAAGTTTTTCAAATAAATCAAGTTGACCATGAATGTCGCTAATAACATAAACAAGTTTTTTCATCGCTACCCTTCTTTCTTTTTGACAAAAGAAAAGACCATGACGAGCGTTTCTGTCACAGTCTTTTTTCAACCTAATTTAGCAAATCAATTGGTCCTGAAACCGCAAAATAATTGCCATCTGGATCAGAAAAATTAAACACATATTGATTGTCTAGTAAAATTAAATCACCCATCGCGACTCCTTGCGCCTTTACTTTTTTGTACAATTCAACAATGTCATCAGAGTAAAACATTAAAGAAGGTGAATTCGTTGCGACTTCTGGGGAATGTGCCTCAATAAACTTACGATCATACAATACAAAGTGAATGGTGCTTTCTTTAGTTAAAGCAAGTTCGACGACTCGGGTTCCATCCATTTCTTGTGCTTCAATCAAGACAAAATCAAGAGCCAACCAAAATTCTTGCGCTTTTTGAACGTCATCGACATATAACATTAATTGAATTTTGTTGTTAAACATTGATTGTAACCTCTACTTGCTTTCTTGATTAAAATTCAAGTTAATCCCTGGTTGGTCCATCACAATTTCTGTCACTTCATACGTTAAGCGCTGTAACATATCAAAAAGTGGCGCGACTAAATCATTGGCTTCTTCTTGTGTTAAGTCTTCTTGTTTTGTGACTTGACGATTAATAAAGTGGTTCACTTGGCCAATTGCACCACGAATAATAAATTCTGGAAAAACGACTTGAAATTGCAAACGAGCCGCTAAAATACTATTTTCTTTTGGATAATTTTCATCTGGGGCCGGAAAAGGCGCAAAGCCTGCATGAATTTTTGTTTCTGCTTCAACGTTTGGGTCACGCATATCAAAATGATACGATTCTACAATCGGTTTTTGTCTTTTTAATTCCATTTTATTGATTCCTCCAAATATAATGCTTTCAATCTCTATATATTTTATCATAGGTAACCTTAATAACCTAGTTAAAAATCGAAAGAGCCTTGCTATTTCACGCTTTTATCATTGATTCAAACAAAAAATACGCTTTAGCAACAACTCCTGTGCTCACTCGTTAAATAATGCAGCCTGAATCAATCAATACAACCAACGAATCGATACAATGACAACCAAAATTTGAAGATTTCCGCATGAAAAACCTTAGATAGAATCATTTGGCTATATAATATTTGGTATTGATGAAGAAATCTCTATCAACATTTTTTTATTTTTTTCAACAAAAAAAGGCCTCAAACGGATAAAATGTCGTCGACTAAAACAAACACAAATCAGGCGTGAGGCCTCATGGACAATAATACTAGAACAATGTTTGGATTAAAAAATGAAAATATTTCTTTCCCAAAAGATTGGTTGGAAAATGTAAAAATAAAGGAGATTACTGCCCAAGTAATTAAAGGTTCGCTCACTTGTAATCCGAATCGTTGTGAAAAATGGAATCATGAAACGAAGGAACGGGAGTTAAAAATGGTACGAAAACAACGAGGATTCAAATACCGCTCTTTCGCAATATCTTGACTTATCTCAAGTTGAAACGCTCGCGATTTCTTTGTCGCAATTGCGGGAAAACCTGTATCGCTCAAACACCGATTGTTGATTACCTTGGTCATCTAGCGGAGCGGAGAAAAACGCCTTGTGCCCGCTGCGTCAAAAGGCGAAATGTGAATTACTCGAGGTTAGTGCTTTAGCACTTATCCTCGAGTTTGAAGC
>CAYNOA010000169.1:0-409 GCA_964398695.1 uncultured Enterococcus sp.
TTTATTAAACATTGGAATTTCTTTAATTTCAGTCACTTCAATTTCTGCTTCATTGGCAAAATGTTTCGCCATAAATTGTAACAAAGTCCGGTTGGTTGATTTATCTGAATTTGTTCCTACTAAACCAATATATTTTTTCATGTTGTTCTTCCTTTCGCTTTTAAGCTTTTTTATTAGGCAATGTATTTTTTCAACTCAGGCGAATAAAGCATCTCTCCTGTGTTGGTAATGACAATCGCTGAAATATCTGGCAAGGTGGCCACCGTTGTTAAAATCTGTTGCGGCGTCTGTCCAAACAAACGCGTTGTCCAAATTTCGCCATCAATTGATTGTTTCGAAACAATCGTTAAACTAACGACCGATGTTTCGACTGGGTAGCCGGTTTTAGGATTAAAAATATGATGATATG